>JAUSGV010000188.1 GCA_030648675.1 Dehalococcoidales bacterium | reverse complement strand
CTTTTATCCCTTTGAGGCGGATGCAGGCCAGTTTTTGGCGTCCACCTACCGTAGGGGGCAAGACTTGACAGTGTTTAATCTGTCTTTTGAATCCGGATCAAAACTCACCTACTACTATCTTCAGGATATGGCCATAAAAGCCCCACCACTATATACGACATTAAAGAACACGCAGGGTCTTTGGACAGAGGTTGACGGGTTAGCAGGTAACTTCACGGACTGGAAATCTACCGCATCAACTTTATATCCTAATTTTGGAGGCAATGCTATTTTCCTTGACTCCGAATTGGAAAAATTGCCTTATTATCATTTGCTCAACGTCTCCCCCACGGACCCTGGGTGGATGGCGTTAAGAGAGCAGTTATCTCGAGGAGGTAGAGTCTATGACAATGGAGATATACAAATCTATGTGCCGCCTTAAACAGGCTATCCTTTCTCTATATTGTATACAGGTATACAGCCTTAGTAACAAAGGCTCGGGCAATAGCCGTACACTCTTTCGGGTGCCCATCCATATGTGACCTGCACCTCGAAAGTGGTACCAACTAATGAGTTACTGGTATTTTCAGGCAACGGTGGCCGTCGAGAGGTACAATAATAACGATAATAATGTTAATTCTAACGGCGATTCCAATTTAACAGCTCACCAAATGATAATTACAGTCAAGGCAGGCAATCGAATTGGCTCATGCTGTGTTACCAATGCGCTCGCTTATCGTATGACGATTGATATTATCGGCACCAAATTATGGGTTTCCATAGACGAGATGCTCAAATTATTATTAAGTATCCCCCTGCTAATAATTTTCGTGAAAGGGCGGCACGGGTAGTATATGACATGGTGCAAAGAATCGGATGCATAATTCCTGCGGCTATGAATGTTGCTTTAGGGAATTATAGGCAGATTATGGGGCAAGTGGTGGCACCGGTTGGAAACTGAACCATTCGCCGCCCAGGAATTGAGCCACTCCTTAAAGTCCGGTAATCTGCAGGGAAACCAGTGGATGCCGGAGGAAAGGAGTGATACGAATGGACAAGGTCTATGTAATACGCCACAAGGTGATGGTGGAGGGCAAAAGTATCCGGTCGGTCGCTCGCGAGTTGGACGTAAGCCGGAATACGGTGACCAAGTATCTCGGACTATCGCAGCCCGTCCGCAAAGAGAGTGTTCCGCGGCCGCACCCGGTAATGGAAAAGGTGGCGGTGCGCATCGATGAGATACAGCGTGAGTGGGCACACCGGGTCACGCCGAAGCAACGGCTCACCGGGAGCCGGATCCATCGCCAGCTTATTGTTGACCACTACCAGGTAGGGATAACCACCGTTCGGGACTATCTCAGGGAAAAACGCCGCCGTTCGGCGGAGGTCTACATCCCATTGGTCCACCGGCCTGGCGAAGAGGGGCAATTCGACTTCTTCGAAGTAACCGTGGAGGAAAATGGCGAGTTTTATCGTGCGTGGAAATTGCTCCTCCATCTGCCTTATTCCGGGCACGACTTCCTGTGGCTCTACAACTCGTGCGATCAGTTGGCTTTTCTCGATGGCCACGTACGGGCGGCGGCGTATTTTGGGGGTCTGCCGCAACGTATAGTGTACGACAATCTGACGCCGGCGGTGAAACGCAGGGTGGGACTCGGTCCGCAGCTCACCGAGCGATTTCAGTCGCTGGTCAGCCACTATCTGTTCGAACCGTGCTTCGCTAGGTTAGGCGAGGGACATGACAAGGGTGGCGTGGAATCACGAGGCAAGAGTATCAGACTCCAGCATATGACGCCGGTGCCGCGCGGCAACAGTCTGACAGAGATCTCGATGGCGGTACTTCGGGAAGTGGACGAAGCTTGGCGGGAACGGGTACAGCAGGACGGTCGCCGGTGCTGTGATATGTGGCAGGAGGAGTGTCCCCAACTGATAGCCTTACCAGATCGGCCGTTTGAAGCACGCCGGGTAATGCTGGTACAGGTATCCAACAAGTCGACGGTGGATATAGAAAAGGCTCGGTATTCGGTACCGTCTGGCTGGGCGCGGTTGGAAGCCACAGCGTATATTGGCGTCGACGACATCCGCCTCGGCTGCCGGGGTGAAACAGAGGTGGTGCCGCGCCAGAGACGGGGTGGACGGCGTATCCAGTACCACCACTATCTCCCCGAGTTGGCCAAAAAGCCCCAAGCGGTACGGCAGGTGGCGCCCGAACTGGTGGCAGAGCTCGGGGAGCCCTACGGCAAGCTCTGGTCCCTACTGGTGAGCCGCTATGGGCCGCAGGAAGCGGCACGAGTGCTGTCCCGGGTGCTGGGGGCTATCGTCGATCATGGCTCACAAGCAGTCGCCGGGGCGCTTGAAGCCGCTTTCCAGGCCGGCCGATGCGACTTGCTGGCTCTGCCGTCGCGTCTGCAACAACCTACCGTGATGGTGGAAGTACCCGCGGCTCTTCAGGGCTATCATATCGAGTCGGCCTCACCGGCAGACTACGACGTGTTACTGGCGGGAGGTGTGCGATGAGTGAGACCGCCATCCGAGAAGCGGTGCTCACCGAGCACCTCCGTACCTTGAAGCTCCTTGGAGCGGCACGGGAATACATAGCGCTGGCACGTCAAGCCCGCGACGGTGGCTGGGCGTACGAAGAGTTTCTGCGATGCATCCTTGAGGCGGAGTTGCGGTCCCGCCAGGAGCAGACCGCTGCCCACCGGATGCGGGAAGCTCATTTCCCCGACATCAAGACACTTGACCAACTCGACTGGAAGGCACTTCAGGGAATATCCCGGCCCAAGCTGCTGGAACTGGTCAGCTGCGAATACCTCAACAAGGCCGAGGACATTATCCTTGCCGGGCCCATCGGTACTGGAAAGACGCACATCGCCATCGGTCTCGGGGTGGAGGCTGCCCGCCGGCGTTTCCGTGTGAGTTTTACCCGGGCGGCAGACCTGGTGCGTACCCTTCTTGAAGCCCGCGATGAGCGTCTCCTGGGACGCCTGCACCGCCGGATTCAGCAGGCGGATCTACTCATCGTTGACGAACTGGGTTTCGTGCCTTTTGACCGTGCCGGCGGAGAACTGCTCTTCAACCTGATATCGGAGCGGTATGAACGGCGGTCGACCCTCATCACCACCAATCTGGCCTTCAGCGAATGGGTGCAGGTCTTCGGAGATGCGAAGCTCACCACCGCCCTGCTGGACCGACTAGGACATCATTCTCACATCTTGACCACCCGTGGGGCCTCGTACCGCAGCAGGAAGAGGGAACGAGAAGAAGACACCGCGGGAAAGTCAGATGAGAAGGAGGTAAAGGAGTAAGCCACTAGACAGTTGAACGACACAAGGAGAGCCCTTATACTACAAGACGGAGTGGCTCAGAAACCGAACGTTGGTTTGGCTCACTTTCTGACCGTTGCCACCACTTCGAAGCTCATCGACATTCTTAATGACCGCTTCGGCACTGATTTTAAGCCCGCTGACCAGCTCTTCTTCGACTCAATCATGGAGGACGCCGTTTCTAATTCCTCAATACGGCAAGCTGCAATGGCTAATTCTGAAGAGAACTTCAGCTATGTCTTTTTGAAAGCTCTGGAGGGTCTATTTGTAGACCGGATGGAACAGAACGAGGAGATTACCGCAAAGTACCTCAACGAAAGGGAATTCCGGGACGCGGTAGGCCGGAATCTTCTGAAACAGGTTTACGAGCAGATACGCAAGGAGAAAGATGAGACGGCGGCCGTTTAAACAAAACGAAGCATTGTTTCAAGGTGGGAACGTCTTGAAGAATGTAATAAGAAGATAATCAGTCAGAGCGTTCAGTCGTACATTGAGGGCACACTTTTCCGAGTACATCAAGACTTTGAATGGAGACCGCCGCTCGATTTTTTGCTTCTAAACAATGGCCGTTAGCGACCCTCGTAGCTAGATCGATTAATTCTTTAATGGGGACGAAACTCATGACTCCCCGGGCACCGATATAGCTACAATTAACCGACGCGAGTGACTGCCCTATCATAATAGCTTCTCGAAGAGAAGACTCACTTGCGCGCAAAAATGACGAAGCTCCATTACGTCCAAGTAGGTAAATGAGGCCGGCCGTACACCAATCTCCACTGCCGGCTTCGTCCACCAAATTACTAACTTTGCAAGCTGGCAGTTGTACCCAGTTGCTTTTCTTACAGTCGTTGTTTATTGGAATATGCTTATAGCGAAGACCGTCTGGGCCTAGAGTCTCTATTTCTAAAGGGACTTGGAATTCGCCGACAGTTTCTGCAATATCGGTTACACGCTCCCTGGAGTACTTCAAGATATGGGCAGATTGTAATGCCTGCTTGAATAGTCTGCCATCGCCGACTGATGAAGGTTCAAAAACAATAAGACTACCGTGCTGACGATAATAATTCGCTAAGGATAAAGCTCCCGGAGACGTTCTGTCGAAATAGAAAACGGACGCTCGTTTCAAAGAATTGCTAACTTGTGCTGCCGTTTCCTTACGGATGGGTCGGAAGCGGGGGAAAAAAGTTCCGCAATTTGGACAGCGAAGCGAATATGAATGGGTACGGGTTGGAACTCCTCCCGGACGCACTTTCTCTAGAATAACGGGGGTTTGGATGTTTGTTTCTTGTGTCAGGTATTCTGAGTGCATTCCCAAATTTTTGATTTCTTCAGTTATTAACTCGCCGTTCCTGTCTTCACCTAATCGACCCACCGGCCAAGACTTCCAACCAAGTGCTGCCAATATAGATAGCACATTACCGCAAGAACCTCCAACGTGCAGTTGGATTGTATCGTTACCCTCAACTATAATATCCAGCACTATGAGCCCCGTCCCAACAACGACGGGAGGGGTAGAAGACAGAAGCTTAATATTAATCTTTTTCTTTTTCGTAGCAATCACCTGAAAGCCATGCCTCAAATAGACTTACTCGGTCAGGCATCGTGCCTGCCATTCTGTACCCTGTTGAATGAACGTGCGCTATTCCGACGGTCAGATCCATTCTCTTCAATTCGTATGCCGCTAGGAGACATCCCAAGGAAATTAGCTTACTGGAAAGAGCCGAAAGAATCACCTTGCATCCTCCAAGAGGTTGGAGAGCGTCAGAATAATGCTTCACGGCGGTCGTAACCTGTCTATATACCCCGAATGGGTTCTGCTCCGGAACGAAAAGAAAATTTCGCGGTTCAATCCGCAACCGATCCATCAGATGTGACCGATATTCAACAAAGAGGTCATCAGTCCTTCTAGGGCGGAGACAGGGGAAAGGCAAAATTGGTGCTACCTCGTCAGGATTAACCAAGTCATAAATCCGTTCGAAATGGCTTACTTTGCCTTCACCAAGAATTGGCATCCACACCCTAGGAATATTTGCGGTCGCTTCTAATTGGATCCCGCTTTCGAAACCATGAATATAACTAGCGTCTTCGTCTAACCCTTGACCGGTAATTGACTGGTCAAAATCGGGGTCGTCAGATACTACCACGTGAATATTAGGGACCTTGGAATCAAAATTCCAATGATCCACTAGATGGAGTAACTTTGCGATTAAGGGCATGTAAAGAGTTCTGGGCATTGCACTAATGTCAACAACCACATCTGTATAACCAGCCAAATCTGCGGGTGACTCAAAAACCGATGCAACATTCCGAGAGCCTGTCCGGCGGCGTCCATCTTTAGACCACATCTGAACCCGCTTTGTGATAAACTCACCGGCTTTGGTGAAATGGCTCTGTAGTCCGTCGAAGTTTTCCTTTAATAACGCATCGTGGAGCCTTGAAGGAGAGATTGCCCCCTCATCGAATTGTATTACGACGCAGTTTCTTCTTCCATTTCCTCCAGAGTTGAGTATAGCCTCGACCCCAACTTTCATTCGAGGATCGAAACCCTGTCCAACAACAAACAACAGGTCCCGGGTGCTAGAGCTTAATAGCTCCTTCCAAAACAGAAAAAAATCATCTCCACGACGTAAGACGTAGTCATCCCACCGTTGTCCGCCCAATCCCGTTTCCATTTAGATCAGAGTCTCCCCACTAGGAGGGCGGAACCCCTCCTTCACCCACTTTGCGAGATCCTCAGGTTTTTTCGGTCGCCACCCTCCGTACTGGAGAGGGAGGTCGAATCGAGCGCAAAGTAACCGATTGAGATAAAGAACCATCCTCCGTTCATAATTTTGTGATCTGTCTAATTGGGCGTCCATTATGTTGTACGCGAGACATATGGCCAGTACAGAAGCAAGCTGCTGAAGGTCAGGCCGATTTTCAAGAACCTTTGGGTCGCGAAGCCTGTCTCGGTCTGCCATGGTTATCGCTATACCAGTGACCCCTGGCGGGTACGGCGCGTTAGCTTTAGCAGTCTCCCACCTCGCAAACCGCCCTATTGATTCCACGAACGATCTTACCTCGGTACGCATCGGAATGGCCCGTAATAAGTCCTGTTCCCACCAATTCTCAGCTGCTTTTTTCAGTATCGAATGTTGCCGTTCCGGGGATAATTGATGGTTCTTCCGAAGAATGGCGTATGAACTAGCTTCTTCAAATATATCGCCGCTTATGGCTAAGAATTGCTCGATATTGTATGAAGCGAGCGATACTAATCTTTCAAAGCTGTAATAGTAAGGCAGGTGAAATTCTGCCGATAAGAATAAATCCGCTGCAGCTCGGACAGCTGAGCTTCGCAATCCCGCATCATCTCCCATTTTCACTGATTGATCGTCGGGTACCGCTAATTCTAAGGACAACTGTTTTCGAGGTGGGCGAGCCAAAACCACTTCCAAAGTCCTCCAATCAAGAAGTCGCTCCAAGGTAGTTGTATTTGTTTGTTTGATCAATGGAGCCCACTCTCGGAAGCGCGGATCAAGATCAAATGTTTTTTGTACTCGCATCGATACCGTAGCTAACGCTTGTTCAAGAATAGCTTGATGTTCGGGCCCCTCGATACTGCCTTCGAGGCATCCTACAAAAGAGTCAATTTCAACGGATCGAGCTTCTCGAACACGCTTATCGGCTATATTCATGACTGATTTTTCAAAACGAGAACTATGATCACGCCAATATTTTTCTAATGTTGGGGCTTGATCGTCATAGTCTCTTCCATGCCTTGATCCTAATTCAAGTAGTTCGTCAGAAGTCATAGCCTCTAGCCGTTCAGCTAGCCAAGCGGGGACACCACCCCGATCTCTAGTCAGGGATTGACCAAGACTCATACGTTGCTGGGGGGCTAATTTATGAACATCGTCAAACATCACTAGGAGTTTTTGTACGATTGGTTTCCCATCAATCATTAGGCCATCTGAACGCAATCCTTCCAACAATAGGAGCCCCTGATGACCAGGAGCACTGGGAGGCTCCAAGTCCAAACTATCGAGAGCTTGCCCAATAGCTGTCTCGATATTTCTTGCCCATTCATAGGCTACCGGACCGGGACATTCGCTGAGCAAACCTAGTCGGGCAGCAATGTCTGGTTCGATTCGTAAGCTTATACGATTTAGATCAGCAGGGTATTCAAGATTACGCATCACCAACGCGCCATGAAGGAAAGCTAATAGAACGCGGGAATCGAGCAGGGCAAAGAATAACCTTTCTGCTTGCCCCTTATCCCGGGTAAAGTCTTCGAGCGGGGCGTAGTTCTTTGTACATGACAGCATGGCTGCCAAGAGTTGGGGCCCGTTGTCGTCGACGGCCCCAATTTCCTTCATACGTACGAAAAGGTCCTTGAAGTCATCATTGGCTCTGTTGGCAAAGAGAGTTACAAGAGCCGAGGGAGTGAATACTCGCAATAAAGAGGTTTTGCCACCACCTGGGGCACTTCTGAAGACAACCGGGCGCTGTTCTAAAGCCCCAGGTGGCAAGATTTCCAAAACTCCTGGCCCAAAGAGTTTTAGGAAGGTAGTTTCCGAAGCGATCTGTTCAGATGCCCTCATCCTGAAAGGATTACGCGGGTCTTTCATGCTTCCTCTCGATGACGGCTAACCCTCGGGAACAGGCCAATTGTTGGAACCTCGCTACTATTCACCCACAATAAATACACGGAATTATTGGGTGTGTTGTGATTCAGAACTAAAGGAAGACTACAATTCGCATAACCATGAATAACATCGGGCCCGCCTTTTTTTAAATGCTTGTCCATGATTTTAGCATCGTAATATTTTTCTAATAGGGCATCAAACTCTGGGTCCGCATCACCGGTAATTCGTATGATATCAGGGAGAGTGTAGACTACAGATATTTCACATCGTGGCCAATGTCTAGGCCATAAAGTTTGGACTCTTTCCCTGATGTTTCCCGCGGCAAGTTCCGTGGCCAAATAGAGTACAACCTGGACTTCCAACGAGTCAATGTCAAGTAATCCAGTCTTGGGGTTCTGGCTCATTAGCGTCTCAATACACTTTGCGATTTTCCCCTTTATATCGTTCCCTTCGCTCCGAAAAAATGAGTCTCCG
Source organism: Dehalococcoidales bacterium (assembly GCA_030648675.1). GTDB lineage: Bacteria > Chloroflexota > Dehalococcoidia > Dehalococcoidales > UBA2162 > JAUSGV01. Next base: position 23 of record JAUSGV010000188.1, on the reverse strand, counting down.
CTTCCTGCGAAGTCATCGAGTAA
>JAUSGV010000185.1 GCA_030648675.1 Dehalococcoidales bacterium | reverse complement strand
GCCTTGTCTACCGCCGCGGTATCGCCCTCTGGTTTCTTAGTGCCCTCGAAGAAGTTTATTATAATAACCCCGGCTTTAATCTTGGTAATATCGCCGGCAGCTACTTTTATTTCCAATTAGCCTCCTTTTACCCGTGGGAGTTAGCACTGACGCAATAGCAATTTATTCTCTGATTATAGAGTGTTTTGGTTTATTCCGCTAGACCCCGAGAGGTCCCGGGAATGGAGTGGGGAGATGTCTACAGGCCTGAGATGTAGAGCGGGGGCTATCTAGGGAAAGACGGGCGGCAGTGATAACCTGAGGCGTAGACTTTCCTTGTCGATTTTGCCCGCGGCTGTCTTCGGCAGGGATTCGACAAACAAGAATTGTTTCGGCACCTTATAATTGGCTAAGTGGTCCAGGCAGAACTTCTTTACTTCCGGTTCGGTAGCGTTTGCCCCAGGCTTCAATACAATCGCCGCCACGATAATCTCACCCCGGAGTTCGTCGGGGGTACCCAGGACCGCGGCCTCAGCTACCCGGGGATAGCGGAGCAGGACACTCTCAATATCACCAGGCCATATGTTCTGGCCCTTGATGATAATCATGTCCTTTTTCCGGCCGGTGATGAACACGTTATGCTCTTCATCCACTCTGCCGATATCACCGGTGTAGAGCCAGCCGTCTTTGATTGCTTCCGCAGTCGCCTTGGGATTATGGTAATACTCTTTCATCATCAGTCCCCGGAGAAGGAGTTCACCTTCCTGGTTCGGCGGCAATTCGCGTCCGTTTTCATCGACTGCTCTTATCTCCCACCCTCGTAGAAGTGGGCCGACCGAGCCAGGTTTATCACGGCCGTCAAGCAACTGGCAGGTGACATGGGCCGTAGCCTCGGTTAAACCCCAGAATTGGGCGATAGTGTAGCCGAAACGCTGCTGGAATTTTTGGGTCAGTTCCAGAGAAACGGCCGACCCGCCGCCGGCACACAGGCGCAGTGAACTGATATCGTGTTTAAGGCCTTCCTCTTCCACCCCGCGAAGCAGCAGCGAAAAGATAAAGGGGACACCGATGAAGACGGTAACCTTCTTCTCTTCGATTGTCCTGGTTAGAGCCGTCATGGATATACCGGACAACATGACTACCGTGCTTCCCCGGCTAAGTGTAGTGAGCAGAACAATAATGAGGCCGGCGGAGTGATGCAGCGGCAAAGCAAAGAGCAGGACAACATCCTTATCGGTCATACCAAAGCCTTCCGCGGATACGACGGCTTCCGCCTCAATGCCGCGATGTGTCAAGGCAGAGCCTTTGGGATGGAAAGAAGGCCCGGCAGTATAGGAAATGTTAGCGACATCGTCGGCGTCAGGTTCAATTTTCACTGCTTGCGCCGAATTGGATGCCATAATCTCTTTGTAAGTGAGGATTGGGCCGGTATATTTGGAACTCAAGTCGATTACCCGTTCGATAGATTTAAAATCGGACAGAACAGGGATTAGCGGCTCCAGAACTGGACTATCCGCGACGAGTATCCTGGGTTCGCAGTCGGCAAAAAGGGCGCTCAGTTCATCGATTTTATATTTCGGGTCAATAGGAACGGCGACGGCACCAATCTTGACGATGCCGAAATAGGTAACGATATATTCCGGACTATTGTTCAGCAGTAAAACAATCCGGTCGCCCTTATTTATCCCCATGCCGATTAAGGCATTAGCCACCCTGTTCGAAGCTTCGTCCAGGCCGGAATATGACAACTGCTGCTCTTCACACACAATCGCTGCTTTGTCCCCGTATCGAGCGGCCAGCCCGGCCAACATGTTTTTCAGGTTCAAGAAAAGTCCTCCGCCATAAACGAATTCCATAGCATAGCAAATTTCCCTATTTTCTGCCAAGAAATTTTAGGCAACAACCTCTGCAAAGTAACCAATGGCAGTCAAAACCTGATAGGGGCCAATGCAACAGGCAAAGATGGTCATCGCGCCGGCTATCACCACATAAGGGAAAGCGTGGTAACTCGCCCAGCATTAAACGAAATTCCAAGATACAATAACCAATAATTTTGGATATTGATTTTTGCATTTTGTTTGGGATTTGTATCTTGGTTATTGGTTATTCGCCCGCTACTCCTCGTCTTCCTCTTCCTCAGCGTCTGCAGGTTTTGCCTCCGACCCGAAGCGAGGTAACATGGGGTCTATCTTATCCCGGCGGGAACGTGAAGGGAATGCCAGGCCGTCAATAATTTTTCGCAGTTCCTTAAGCCTGCCCGGGGGCATAGCCTCTGTCTCCACGACCACACAGTCGACCCCCGCCTCCCATAACGCCTTGAGTTCCTCAGCCCCCACGCTATGCGGAACGGGAACTAAAAGCGGTTTAGTCAGCAGAGAAGCGAAGCGTTGAAAAAGCAACAGGTGCTGCCAGGTAAGTGACTCGTCACCGGTTAAATCGCTGGTGACAAATACCGCGTCCGCCGGCAGGTTATTGATAGCCCGCAGCAAGCCTTCATTGAGAGAAGACTCTACTTCCAGAATCTTACCCAGTCCGCTGTCGGAGGCAACGGTCAGCGAGGTATGAGATGCCGGGAAAATTATGAAATCGCATCCCGCCTTAACCAGCTCCGGTACAACGGCATGCCCACCCTTCAACCAGCCCCCCCAGGGAATACCTTTCAAAGTTCCCGCCAGTTGCGCCAGACGTTTTGTTGAAGGATTCTGGCGGGCAACAGGCAGCAATATCGCATCGGCCCCGGCAGCAAACTCGGCTGCCTGGTCAAGGTTCTCCGGCGCGACAACCGCCAATAACTGTATCCTGAGCCGGGATGGAGACGGCCGACTCGGCATGAACCCCATTGGCGCCGGGGCTGCCTGGGAGAGCCGTTTCAAC
>JAUSGV010000177.1 GCA_030648675.1 Dehalococcoidales bacterium | reverse complement strand
CCTTGCCATAAATTCCGGTTTTCTGTTAACATCCGGTAGCCGCGGGGAAGTGTCGGAACTGGCATACGAGCTGGACTTACGATCCAGTGCCGCAAGGCTTGGGGGTTCGAGTCCCCCCTTCCCCACCAAAGGTATCAATAGACAGAATTCCCACTGTTTCCGGTTTCATCGTAAGCAACAGGAATAGGAAAGGTACTCCGGTCTTTCTTCCGTGCGGTCAACTTCTTATCTACCCGATATTCATATTCAACAACTAAGCCACAAATTTCCTATCCACAGCGGCCTGATTTTCCTAATTCCTACCGGTTATATAATCGATTTCACGACAAGATATTACAGCACGATATTACGCTACATAATCTACTTTATAGCTGGCTTATTCGGCCGTTAAACTTGCTCCTTGCGAGCTACGACCGTATTTTCTGGCATTGCGCAACTACTTACGCGTTGTCAGCTCCATGATTTCGAAGCTGATCGGCAGGCACATTGTATTCCTGTCAATGGTACGCGGCTTGTTCCCCAGATTAATAATTTGATGCTGGGGAAATAACAGACACGAAGTGTTAGAATAATAACTAGATCGATTAGCACCTACTATGCATTTTAAGATCCCGGGGAGCGGGTGTTTTACTCGTAATAATAGAATATGGTGCCGAAAGACCAAAGGGAAACACAGCGCTGGCGTTATATGCGTCGGATACTCATCGTGGCTCTCGTGGCAAATCTAATCGTGGCCGGAGCTAAACTTCTGTATGGGGAAATCACCGGTAGCTTAGCCATGTACTCAGATGGCTTTCATTCATTACTCGATGCCGGAGCCAGCGCTATCGGGCTGATAGGCGTGACCCTCGCCAAAAAGCCTCCAGATCAAAGCCACCCGTATGGTTACGAACGTTACGAGAGTTTAACCAGCCTGATTATTGGCGGATTTCTGGCCCTTGCCATTCTGCGAATTGTAAGCGGGGCGTGGGCACGTTTCGTTGAACCTCAGCTTCCGTCCGTAACGTGGCTGAGCTTTGCTATTATTGGAGTCTCGATAGCCACAAGCGGCTTCATATCATGGTGGGAACGGCGCAGGGCTGTCAGCTTAGGTAGTGAGCTTATCCATGCCGACGCCATACACACGGCAAGTGACGTAGCGGTATCGATTTCCGTAGTTGGGTCTCTGGTGGGAGCGGCGCTTGGCGTCAAGGTTCTGGATCCTCTAGTCGCAGTCGGTGTAGCTGTTATATTAGGTTGGTCGGCTTTTGGCGTATTGCGTACGGCAACACGTTCTCTGACCGATGCCGCCGCGGTTAATCTGGAGAAGATCGTCGGGGCAGCCAAACAAGTTCCTGGAGTACAAGACTGTCACGCGGCTCGCGCTCGAGGTCCAGCGGGGCGGGTTAGAGTAGACTTACACGTCCTCGTGGATGGCGACATGCCGGTAGATCAAGCCCATACAATCACCGAAGCAGTTGCCGAAACCGTACGTACCCAGGTGCCCGGTATCGCAGATATACTCATCCATATCGGCCCCTTACGGAAGCACGAAGAACGTCGGCTGCACGCGGGATGAAAAACCATAAATAAATATAAGAAGATGCTGTCACCGCACCGCAAAGGACACGAAAAAGAAGCTACTTTCGGTGGTGTTGCGCAGAACCCCAAAACCTGTTTTAGATTTGTAACATGATTGTAACTTTGCCGTAATACAATGGGATAAGGTGCCAGTTACCGTCCATGAAATCTCTGTGGGGGAAGAAATCGTGAAGGGCAAAGTGGACATCTCACAAGATAACCCGCCAAAAGCGGGCTCGGGCGTCCATTTGGTTTATCCAATTCTCACGCTGCTTGCTATTATTCTCAACGTTATCCTCGGTACGGTTATTCCAGATCAGCAATTTGTCAACGAACCACTTCACTCGGTCATAGAAGGTTTAGGGAGTCTCGCCGGCATGTCTCTCGCTGTAACTCTGCTCATACGTCATCGCGAAGATACCGAGGCAGCCGGTTCCCGCAGGCTTACTTGGGATGACCATTCTAGATGGATTTCATAGCTACGAACCATTCGGAAATTCTTTTGTTTGGTCGCATAGCTTCGCAATGTTATTGGGAGGTCTCCTTTTTTCGGCTGCCTGGCCGTTTCGCTCCGTTCGTTCTGCAATGAGAGATATCCCAATCGTCTTCGCTGCCGCTGCCGCCGTTCTCCTGGGAGCCATTTCGCTTGTCATACCAGGGATATTACCGGAGATGTTATCGGGAGGCAGGTTCACTGCCACTGCCGACGCTATCAACATAACCGGCGGTATCCTCTTTTTGTCAGCCACAGCTTTTTTCCTCGCTCGCTACCTCACTACAAAGAATTCCCAGGAAATGCTTTTCGCTTGTTTCTCCGCTCTTAATGCGGCAGCGGCATTGTTATTCCCGTTTAGGCTGCCCTGGAGCGTTCAATGGTGGTCATGGCACGTGTTACGCCTGGTTGGCTACGTTGCCCTTCTTGTATCTGCCTTCGCGATACTTAAACGCACCGTCGAGGAAGACAGAGTCAGAGAGGAAAGTTACCGGACTATCGTTGAAACGTCGATAGATGGTTTCTGGATATTGGATAGTCGAGGCCATTTCATCGAAGCGAATGCCTACAGCCGCCTCATCGGGTATGACCGTAAAGAACTCCTTCATATGGCGGTTCCGGACATTGAAGCCGCTGAAAACCCTGAAGAGGTTGCCGCCCATATAAGAAAGGTGATAGAAAATGGCAGCGACCGTTTTGAAACCCGTCACCGCCGCAAGAATGGCGAGATTATCGACGTGGAAATCAGCGCGCACTCCCTCCAGTCCGGACGGCTATTTGTATTCGCCCGTGATATTACCAACCGCAAGAAAATGCAGCAACAGGTTATCCTGAATGACCGTCTTGCTTCTATCGGTCTGCTTGGTGCCGGCATTGCTCATGAAGTCGGTAATCCTTTGACCATCATCAAGTTATATTCGAACAATCTGCTAAAGGCCGGGCTCACGGATGAGATAAGAGAAGACCTGAGAATCATCGAAGAAGCGGCCGACCGCGCCGCAGCTATCCTGAAAAACCTTCTTATCTTTGCCCGGCCTGAATCCGAGGGAAAAGAGCCCATTGATGTAAATGAAAGCATCTGGAGGGTCTTGGAGCTGCGTGCTTATGATCGAAAGGTAAACAAGATTGAGGTAAGTACCTCTTTTGATTCCGAATTGCCAAGGATCATGGGAAACCGCTCCAAATTGGAACAGGTTTTTATAACATTGTCACCAACGCCGAATTCTCCATGATTAAGGCACATCAAAAAGGAACTTTGACGGTTACGTCTAAGCATACGCCGAATGTCATCAGGATCACCTTCAGTGATGATGGTTTGGGCATTTCCAGAGCTAATATGGGACGACTATTCACTCCATTCTTCACAACTAAGAAGTTAGGGGAAGGTACCGGGCTCGGTTTAAGCATCTGCCTCGGTATAGTCAGCGAACATGGGGGACGATTGTGGGCTGAAAGCATGGATGGGAAAGGCGCCGCGTTTATAATTGAGCTACCGGCCCATCGCGTTTAGTCTCCTGGTAACCTGCCCTAAATGGTACCACTTGTTTAGTCGTCCGACTCCCGGCTTGCCTTTGGAAAGTTTTGACTCGATTGCGGTTGGTGGGAATTAGTGGTTTTCCTTGTTCAACTCATCCAGCAAAGCGAGGACTTCCTCATTAGTCGGGATATCGGCGGTTGAATCGGCGTAGTGCATCCGGCGTAGTCTGCCCGATTTGTCGATGACGGCCAGGGCCGGCAGCCGGCCGCCTTTGATAAGCTTGAATTTCTGGCTGTAAAGGCCTTCGGCGATCACATGGTTCGGGTCCGGAATACCGATGAAAGGCATCTCGTGGGCGTGCCACCATCTGGCAAAGGTACGCCGATCTTCAGGCCCGACAGCGATGACCACCGCATCACGGTCCGTAAATTTCTGATAGTCCTGTCGCAACTGCGCCAGGTGCTTACGGCAGTGGGGTCAGAAAAAGCCGCGGCTAAACACGAGGACGACATTCTTCTTGCCCTCGTAAGACGAGAGCCGTACCGGGTTGCCCTCGGAGTCGGCCGCGGTGAAATCAGGGGCTTGCGGAGCCACTTTTTTGTCTATCATTCGGCGTCTCCCTATAATCTTTTTCGCCGGAGGTCCAACTTTATGCTATCTAATTGTAGCGCTTTCAACGCAGACTGGAAGTAGTAATCTAATCGGCTACTTCATTTCAATCGTTCCCTGGTGTAATATCCGTTGCCGGCGTTTCCTCGTCCCCGCTATAACCTTCCAAAGGCGGGGCTTCCGCTATTCCTTTCTCTTTTCTTAAATCTTCGATACTCTTCAACGAACGTTCCAGCATTTTGGTGCGGGTAGTACTCAGTTTTTCGTGTTCATCCAGAGCTTGCTGGATTTTGTTCCCAACCGTTTCATGGCATTTCTTGTACTCTGTCCATTGTTTATTAAAGGTTCCCATGAGAGCCAGTACCTGGGAGGCCGTCGACTGCAATTTGAAATTGTCTACTTGCTGCCTTATTACCGCCAGGATGGCGTAGAGGGTGAGTGGTGAACAGAGAATGACCTTGTTTTTAATCGACTCTTCGATGATATCCTTGTCGTTTTCATGGATAAAGCAGTAAACCTGCTCGCTCGGCACGAAAACTAACACATAATCCAGGGTATGTTCCGCCGGATTTATATAATCCCGGGTAGTAACTTCCTTGATTCGCTGCCGGGCATCTTTCAGAAATTGCACCCGGAAACCATCTTTAGCAGCTTCGTTCTGTTCATTGACGTATTTCAAATAGTTGTCCAGCGGAAATTTTACGTCCATGTTCAATTTAAGGTCTTGGGGGAGGAAAAAGGCGTAATCAGGCCTTGTCGCCACGGATTCCTGGGTTTTTTGTTTGGCGTAATTTACCCCTTCGACAAAACCCATGAATCTCAATACGTCCTCGGCCATACGTTCGCCCCACTGACCGCGGACCTTTGTGTTCGCCAGTGCTGCCTGTAATTTATTGGTAGTATCCTGCAAGCGTTCGGTCTGCAGGGATACCGTCTTTAAACTGGTACTGATTTCGGAGGCTGATTTTACTCTGGCGGTTTCCGATTCACCAACCAGTTTCTCTACTTTGCCCAGGTCGGTTTTGATAGCCAGCAACGTCTGATCTATTAATTGTTTCTTTGTTTCCAGCTCGCCGGTACCTATTTGGGTTTGATTCGCCAGGGTCTGGTTGGCCAACTTCAAAAAATCCTCTGAGTTGGTTCGCAACGCCTCACGGGATAGTGCCGCGAACGACATTTCGGATTGTTTTTGCTGGAGGCGATAAACAATTAGCCAAATTGTAGTGCCTAGAGCCAGGCCAATAATAAAACCGATAAAATATTGCATTTGAGTTGCTCCTCGTGAAGCCTGTTTACTTCATGTTTGAATCGCCTCGATTTTGGTTCCATTCTGGGGAAGGTGGACACAGATAGCGGCGCCTAAAAATCCTTATGTCGCAGCCAGCGTTGGGCCATAAGAATGCTGCCCGCGGTTATCACTATCGTAACGGCCAGAGCCGGCCAGTAACTGTTGCCGGCTCCCGCCAGAAGTTGGTTTCCCCAGCTCAACAACCTGCCCGGGAAAAAGTCACCGATCCGCGGTATCGCCGATAACACACCTTGACCTACGATGATTGCCATAGCAATCCCGCCGGCGGCCAGGGAGCTTTTGAACAGGCTGGAGAACATGAGGGTTGTCGCCAGGCAGAAGATCAGGAAGAGACCGAGCAGCAGGTTCTGTCCGGCAAACGCCATTATATCGGCTTCTCCAATAAGCCAGACCGTGTACACATAACAAAGCAATGATGACGCCGCCAGAGAGACGAGGAAGGTCGTTGAGATGGCGATGAGCTTGGCATTGACGAATGCCGCCCGGGTTACCGGTTTGCTCAGTGTAATCACGGCAGTACCCTGCCGAAGTTCATTCGCGATACTGCCCATCGCCATGAGCACGGCCACAAACACACCGATTTGCCCTATGGTACCGGTAAATTCTGCCAGCGATTGGATTGCGGTAGGCGGGGGAATTTTGATTTCCATCCCGGAAGTGCCGGCGAGTTTCAGTATCTCGGGTAGGTATTTTAACATCAGCGGGGTCGTTAGTCCGAAAAACAGGAAGATGCAGCCGACAATCAGCAACTTGTACGTGCGCCATTGTTCCATTATTTCTTTTTTCAAAAGGGGCATCAGTCCTGTCATCCGGCACCTTCCCCGCTCACCATTTCTACAAAGATGTCCTCAAGGCTTGGAGCAGTCATCTCATAACGCGTCAGCGTCAGTCCGCTGCCGGCAATCAGCTTCGGTAATTCCCGGCGGGCACGCTCTACGTCCACGGCGCGGACTCGTAAGACCGGTGTCCCGTGGTCGTTAATGACCGCGGGCTCAGCCAGCCATTCCACTTTTTTTACCGTCTCCATAAACAAGCCGGCATCCTCGATAAATTCCAGTTCGAACACGGAACGGGCATATTTTTTCCGCAGCGCCTCAACCGTCGAAACCGTCATGAGACGTCCTTTGTTAATGACGCCGACCATATCGCAGACCCGCTCCACGTCGGTGAGAATATGGGTTGACATGAAAATGGTCGCGGTCTGTCTCAGCTTGCCGATGAGGTCGAGTACCTCACGCCGGCCCATCGGGTCGAGTGCGGAAGTCGGCTCGTCCATAAACAGCACTTTGGGATTGTTCATCAACGCCTGAGCAATGCCGAGCCGCTGGCGCATACCTCGTGAGTATCCGCCCACCCGGCGGTCGGCGGCTTTGTTTAGATCAACCATTTCCAGGAGTTCGCCCGCTCTTTTTGTTATTTCCGCAGCCGTCAACCGGTGTGTTTCCCCGACGAACCTCATGAATTCTCTTCCCGTCATCCATTCATAAAAAGCAGGCACGTCGGGCAATAGCCCGATCTTCGACTGTAGTTTAACCGTGCCGTCGTCTACCCTTTCTCCGGCAACTTCAGCGGTACCGCTGGTCGGCCGTGAAAATCCGGTTAAAAGCTTAACGGCGGTTGTTTTGCCGGCGCCGTTAGGCCCCAGGAAGCCGAAGACCACATTTTCCGGGACTTCGAGGTTCAAGTTGTCCAGCGCTTTTACGTCGCCGTAATGTTTGGATAGATTCGTGGTTTTAATCGCCGTCACTGGGTTTCTCCTGTCTGCCCGCGATAAGGTACACCACCGGACCGATGATACTGACAAATATGATAAGCAGCGCCCAGACAATCTTGTTGCCGCCCCGCACGTAGTCTCGCTTTACCAGGTCCAGTAGAGCGATGACGAGCAAGACAATCTCGATTAGCATTACCGGTATCAGGAAGGGTAGCATTTCTTTGATTACTTGAAAGTCATCCATTTATGCCTCCCGTTCCGACTCCATTCTGCCCCGTATTGTAGCGCTTTTTATTCAATAAAGTACGGTCACCGCTTGACTATAACGTAACGTCATAGTTTATGATGATATTATGAAGTTTAAGATCACAATCAAGAAGCTGGCGGACCTGGCAGGGGTAAGCGTAAGGACCCTGCATTATTACGACCAGATGGGGCTGCTCAAGCCGGGTTCACGCAGTGCGAGCGGGTACCGGTTTTACGACGAATCAGCCGTCGTGAAGCTGCAGCAAATCATGTTTTTTCGGGAGCTTGGTTTTAGTCTGTATGACATAAGAAAGATCGTGTCGCAGCCGGACTTCGACGTTCTCGAAGCGTTAAAATCGCACCGTTCATTATTAAGAAAAAAGGCAGAAGTAGCGGCTATCTTTTCAATTGACCGTATCGCTGCCGCTGTATAGAATGTTATTGTCAACCTTTCCGACGGCTTAGGGGGGCGAATCGCTCGTGCCGAATCTGCTGAAACGCAAAGTTTTTGAAGTCTTAAGAGCGATGGCACCCCTGATTCTGGTCGCTATCGTCCTGCAGTTTACCGAAGTCCGAGCATCAGCCGGTGTGTTTGTCCAATTTCTGCTGGGAGCGGTATTCGCCTTCGCAGGCATGGTCTTCTTCTTGCTGGGCATCGAGATTGGCATTTTGCCTGCGGGAAAGACCGTCGGACACGGACTGGTCGAGAAACGGTCCCTGTGGTTGATTATTGCCGTGGCATTTCTTATAGGTTTTTCGACGACCATAGCAGAGCCTGATGTGCAGGTGCTTTCCCAGCAAGCAAGCATTATCACCGGTGGAGCCATTCCAAGAAGTACGCTTATTTACATTATAGGAATCGGCCTGGCCTTCTTTGCGGTGGCGGCGATGATCCGCATTATCCTGGGTTTCCCCATGGCTTATCTCCTGCTGGCGAGTTTGTTGATCGTGATCATAATGTCTATGTTCACACCCCCTGACTTCGTGGCACTCGCATTCGATTCCGGCAGCGTAACTACCGGCGTACTGACAGCCCCGATATTCATCTCGTTGGGTATCGGACTCAGTTCGGTTCTGGCGGGGAGGTCCGCGATATCGGACGGCTTCGGCTTGCTCGGGTTGGCGTCAATCGGGCCGGTAATAGCGGTAATGTTGCTGGGGATTTTAGTATATTGATTACCATCAATCTTTTCGAAACAGCTCTGGTTACCGCAATAGACGTAGCCCAGGCGGTAATTCCCCTTTTGCTGGTTTTATTGATATTCCAGATATTATTCCTCCGACAGCCGGTGAGCTATGTTTCGGCCTTGTTAAAAGGAACCTTAATAGCTTCCCTGGGACTCTGGTTGTTTTTGATGGGAGTGCAAATAGGATTTTTGCCTTACGGCAGGGCTGTCGGCGAAGCTCTGGGAAGTCTTTCCCATAAGTGGCTGACTATCCTTTTAGGCTTTGTACTGGGTTTTATCACAACGTGGAGTGAGCCAGCGGTACGAATCCTTTGCGACCAGGTCGAAGAAGCATCGGCCGGGTCTATCAGAAAAAAAGGCATTCTTGTCTCTATTTGCACCGGCGTGGCTGTTTTTGTGGCTCTTGGTATGGCCAGGGTCATCTACCATATTCCAATTCTGTATATTTTGATCCCCGGATACATCCTTGCAATTATGCTGATCTGGTTTACAAAGGCAGAGTTTGTAGGGTTTGCTTTTGATGCCGGGGGTGTAGCGACAGGCCCGATGGCAAATACTCTGCTTCTCGGTCTGGGTTTGGGCGTGGCCGCTTCTTCCGGCGGTCAAACCCTGTTGAGGGACGGCTTTGGTTTAGTGGCATTGATAGCTCTGGCACCGATCATTTCGGTAATGGCTCTGGGCTTAATTATACGCCTTAAGATTCATAATTGGGGGTGATATCATGATTAAAGTGTCTCTAATTATTACTATCGTTAAAACGGGATGGGGCGACAGAGCTCTGGAGGCTTCTATGAAGGCCGGAGCCGAGGGCGGTACGATATTGATGGGGAGGGGTATAGGGGTACATGAGAGGCAAAAGATACTGGGCATCCCGATAAAGCCGGAAAAGGAGATTGTCCTGTCAGTCGTTTATCCGGAGAAAAGTGAAGCTATACTCCAGGAAATCGTACGCGAATGCGAACTGGAAAAACCCGGGGCGGGGATAGCCTTCGTTGTTCCGGTCGAGCGTGTGCTAGGAGTATCGCACCCGGTCGCCGAATAGTAACGCGTCACTTCTTGATATCTCCCTTGATCCCCAGGGTCAGTTCCCGAAAGGGAATATCTTTACCGCTGTTCTGAATGGCCTGTTTCGCCATATGTACCAGCCCGAAGCAGCACGGCACTTCCATGTGCAATACGGTCAGGCTTTTGACGTCCGATTGCCGCAGTATAGCGGTCAGCTTCTTGATATGGGCTTGCAGGTCGTCCAGCTTGGGGCAGGCGATTAACAGGCTGTGATCTTTCAGGAACTCGCTATGAAAATTGGGGAAGGTGAACGGAGCACAATCTGCCGCGAGCAAAACGTCGGTTCCCTGCAGGAACGGTGCCGTGGGCGGGACGAGCGTCAGTTGGATCGGCCAATGCCGCAGTTCGGTCTTTTGAGCCTGCGGTTGGGAAACCGGGGCTGTCGACTGCGGGACGGGACATGGCTCGAACTGGGTCACCCTCGCTGAAGGGCAGCCGCAAGGGATCAATTCTTTTTCGTGCGCAATTTCCGTTAAGTGCTGCTTTGTGGCTTCTTCGTCGAAGTTATCCGCCGGTCTTTCCTCGATGGTAATGGCGCCGAGGGGACATTCGCGAAGACAGGCACCGAGTCCGTCGCAGTATAACTCGCTGACGAGCCGGGCTTTACCGTCGATAATCTGGATCGCACCTTCGGCGCATGACGGCACGCAAATGCCGCATCCATTGCATTTGGCTGCATCGATCCTTACAATTTTTCTGGTTGTTCTGACCGGCATGGAGAGATACCTCCCTTCGAATTTGGATAATTTTAGTCTATTATTAATCATCCTGGCAACCGCTTGAATACGACATAAGTCGCCTGGTCAGTTTATGTTTGTTCAGCCTGATACGAGACGGAGCGTAATTACCGCGAGAACAACGGTGGCGATTATCATTACGAAATTGCCGAGCAGCGACCATGCCATAATGTGTTCATGTACCTGTTCGTAGTCCATGTCCCATTTCCGGGCTAGAACATGCGTGATATCCCGGCCCCAAATGGATTTGCAGAAGGAATGATATGCCGGTTCGAAGAAGTTCATTATCCGGGTCATGGCTCTTTTCATTCCGGCCCCCTGCACTTCGCCGGGATGGCGAACCTTCCGGAATTACATGCGCTCCTTCGAGCGCTATTGATACTGATTTGAACCTTCATCCCTACCTCCGGTGCTACGTTAAGGGCTAAAAATATACAAGGCTATTTTACCTGATTGGCAAATATCCCGAAACGACATAAGTCGCCTATGCTATAATCCTCCTCGAAATGAAGGTACTGGGCATAGAGTCTTCCTGCGATGAGACCAGCGCCGCCGTCGTCCTTCACGAGAAGGACGGGTTGTGCATCCTGTCGAATTCCGTTGCCTCGCAGATAGAAATCCACGCCCGCTACGGCGGGGTTGTTCCCGAGGTTGCTTCCCGGCAGCACCTGCTGGCAATCGTGCCTGTAATCGAACAGGCAATGGCGGAGGCTCGGATAAAATGGGAAGACCTTGACGGGGTGGCGGTAACATCGGGGCCGGGACTGGCCGGTTCTTTGATTGTCGGGGTCAACGCTGCTAAGGCAATCGCCATGGCGCGCAACCTGCCGCTTACCGGCGTCAATCACCTGGAAGCACATATCTACGCCAACTGGCTGACAAAGGGTGCCAAAGATCTGGATTTTCCGCTGGTGTGCCTGATCGCGTCCGGCGGTCACAGCGACCTGGTGTTGATGCGGGGGCACGGCGAATATGTCCTTTTGGGCAGGACGCGCGACGATGCTGCCGGTGAGGCTTTCGATAAGGCGGCACGTATTCTGGGCTTGGGTTATCCCGGCGGTCCGGCCATCGAAAAAGCCGCGGCGAGCGGGACATCATCGCTTACCTTACCCCGTGCCTGGATGAAGGACTCGAACGATTTCAGTTTCAGCGGTCTGAAGACAGCTTTGCTCCGGTTGTCTGAGGCGGGACGTATCCCGAAAGTGGAAGATGCCGCCGCCAGCTTTCAGGAAGCGGTGGTGGATGTCCTGGTGAGCAAAACCGTGAGGGTAGCGAAAGAGTACCACGCCAGGAAGATTCTTCTAGCCGGCGGTGTGGCCGCCAACAAATTGCTCCGGAATCGGCTTTTAGCCGACTCGCCCATCCCCGTTTCGATTCCGCCCATCGGGTTGTGTACCGATAATGCCGCCATGGTTGCGGCTTGCGGTTGCTACCGCTTTACGGCCGGCAAAAGAGACGGTTTGGATCTGGATGCCTACCCCAGCCTCAGGCTGGCTTGAGGGGCATTCGCCGCACCTGCCCTGAATACAGTTTTCTTTGTAGATTTGCAATAAGCCTTGCTGTCGCCGCGCCGTATTGACGTCTTTCCGACTCAGTCCGAACTGGCGGATCATGTGGTTTACGATCGAATTCGGCGTTTGACCGGGATAATCACGGTAAAGTTTCCGGGCTTGCCTCGTTAACCCGGGCAGTTTTGCCTTTCTGCCGAAGGCAAGGCAGAAAGGCAGGAGCACGTTGACGATGATGTCGGCGGCGCGTTCGGGACCGAGCAAGGTGAACGAATTTCCGTTTCGGCTGCCGGTGGAAACGATAAACGCGTTTTCGAGCGTTTTGAATACCTTTTTATCCCTATGATTTTGCACCACCATGACTTTGCTGGTCAATTCTTCCAGAATGCCCTGTTTGCGGTATCGGGCAAGCAAACGGCTCATCGCCATAATCCGGCGGGTAGGAGAGTTGCAGGGTCTGATCTTGTAGGTGTTCCAACCGCTTATTTCTCCCGCGGCACTCAGGAGTAATGATTGGATGCGGGCGGCGGCTTCTTGATCCCGGAGCGGGCTTTTAGCAATCGATTCCATAGCGTCGACAGGAACGCGGCGGGCGAGTTCAAGGAAAGGGGCTTTATTCTTCGCGTAACCCAGGGCTTCCATGATACCTTCATAAAGTACCTGAGCGGCATCCGTTGGGCGTAACCTGTGGCGAAATTTATCGGCTTTAGCGCGAAACCGTGTGTCTCCCGCCTTGTCGAGAAATAATATGACTTTGGCCGGGTCAGACTTTCCGCAGGGCGGTCCCGGAGAAGCGGGGTGCAGGTATTTTTCCAGGGCAAGAACCGGCACTTCCAGACCGTTCTCGAGGACGGTGTTACCGGGGCGGTTATGCCGCATTACGACGTGCAGGATAACACGGTTGTAAGAAGCGTCGCGGTCGTGGCCATGGTTGTGCCAATCGCTCGACCGGACGTGAATTTCCACGTCTCCCAGCAGTAGATTGCGGTTCGCCGAGAGGGCGGCATCACGGAAATCGGCACCGCGGTCGTCGTTCGGCCTTCCCGGATAAAGGATTTCCAGCGGGAGTCCGTCTTCAGTGGCCAGTCGGGTCCTATCCAACAGTTGGTATTGCCAGACCCGAACAACCTGTTTTTCGGTCAGCCTGCCATCCGCCAGCCCCGCAATGTCGATATCCGGCACCGTTTCTCCTTCACGATACACGCTTACGTGTATTACCGGATTAAATAAAAGTGGTCCGGAGACCACTTGATTCTTTACCCCTCACTTTCATCTCTCCCGCAAGGGGAGAGAAACATTATGGTACCAATCCCTACTTTTTTCCTTTCACAATGGGAGCGGTATCGTATTTAAACTTCGACCCTTCGGCGACAATGGTGAGCAGTTTTGCCGAAGCCCCCCGTGGCTGATACATCCCTTTTTCCCATTCGCTGATGGTCTGCTGACGGGTGCCTAATTTGCCAGCCATTTCTTCCTGGGTCATTTCCAGATGCTTTCGCAGTGCGAGAATGGTTTTAGCATCCCAATCCAGTTTCCCGGCATCGTATTTATATTTCCCTGCCATCGATTACAATTTACACGGTATAGTGTAAAAAGTCAAGGGTCTACCGGAGAGATATAAGATGTAAGAGATAAGATTTAGATCAAAATCATTAATCGTCAATCTTAAATCATTGTGCTGGATTCCGTGTCGAGGCACGGAATGGTTTTGGATTTTGTGTTTTGAATTTGTTTGGGATTTCGGATTTCGTGCTTCGGATTTAGTCTAAGTATCTGCCGCCAGTATCCTGATGATCTGCGTCTTCGCTTTAACGAAGGGAAGCTTGTCCACCTCGTTGATGGCGGACACGACGTCTCCTTCGCGCGACATATGGGTGGTGATGATGAGAGGTACGAATTCCTTGGAAGTGGCTTCTTTCTGAATGACGGCGGCGATGCTGATGTTGTACTTCCAGAAGGTGTTGCATATCTGGGCCAGGACGCCGGCCTGATCGACGACACTAAAGCGCAGATAGTAGCGGCGGACCTCGTTTTGGCTCGGGCCGAGGACGAGGGGTTCGGCGGAATCGGGCATGAGCATGGGGCGGCCTTCGGCGATATCGAGCAGGTCCTTGATTACGGCGTCGGCGGTGGGGTACGTCCCCGCCCCCGGCGCCACCAGTCCGGAAATGACGCCGTACTCATCCTCGATCTCGGTGCCGTTATAGGCTTCCTGGAGCGAACCGAGGAGTGAAATCTGCGGCACGAGGGTGGGGCGAACGCTGACAGAAAAAACCCCGTCCGTTTGCTCGATAACGCCGACGAGCTTGACGGAATAGCCAAGTTCACCGGCGTATTGAACGTCCTGAGAGGTGATCTCACGGATACCTTCCACCGGAAAATCAGCGGCGTGATGGTAGGAGTTGCTGATCAATCCCAGGAGTATCCTTATCTTGCTGGCGGTGTCGAGACCGTCGATGTCATCGGAAGGATTGGCTTCGGCAAAACCCTTGGCCTGAGCTTCCTTCAAGGCTTCCTCGAAGGTCTTACCGTCGCGCGTCATTGCGGAGAGAATATAGTTCGAAGTCCCGTTCAGGATGGCATAAATGCGGCGGAACTTCTTGGCGGCGGTGCCGGCCTGGCGGAACTCGTGGATGAGGGCATGGCAGCCCACGAAACTGGCTCTGAAGCCGATACGGCGGTTCAGATTAGCGGCGGACTGGAATATCTCCTGGCCTTCCCTGGCGAGGAGTTTTTTGTTGGCGGTAACCACGTCTTTCCCCGCATTGAGTGCGGCGAGTTGGATGGTTTTCGCCGGCTCGATGCCGCCGATAAGCTCGACAATAACGTCTATCTTCGGGTCGTTGATGACCTCGTGCCAGTCCGCGGTGAGCAATTCCGGCGGTACGCTGACCCGGCGCTTTCGCGTCAGGTCGGCTTCCACCACTTTGACCAGTTTAAGGCCGGGAATACCCTTCTGGTAGAGAAGCTCGACGACACCGCTGCCGATGTTGCCAAAGCCGACCACTGCCACGGTCTTTACGGGGGATTTCCTCTTTGCTTCCGGCATATGCGTATATTATAACTGGAAAAGGAATGGTGTCAAAAGATAGCAGGAATCGTGTTAATCAGGGGCGGCCGGTGTTCAACCGGCCGTCTGAATATTACCAGGACCATTTGTGTTTGTTTCTGAGAAAAATACTCAGAATTAAACGAGGCTATAATTATTCTGGTGTAAGGAGAGTCCAGCGGACGCCGTTCCAAATACGGAGGCCGTGACCGCTCCGGCATGTGATCTGCTTTCCGTGTTCCGCTTTTTCCTCGTGGCACCGGACCAATTTACCACAGGCGGGACAAAATACTCTTTTAACACAAGTTTTCATGAAAAGCTCCTGTACATGATTTTTATATTATAGGCGGTGTATTCTACCACAATGGGGACACCGCACGCTCGGCTCCGCATAATCCGGCGATACTCTGAGGCGGGTACCGCACTGGCAGTCTATCGTCCGGTAATCGTTCATCCGCCACAGCATGTCCGAGGTATCGCGGGCACGCTCGATTTGCTCGCCCGGCTCTTCCACGGGTGCCGCGGGCTCTGCTGCCCGTAAGCCCACCGCCCCCGCTGCCACGGCAGATGCAGGTATTATACCCTTTCCTTTCAACTCCTTGTAGGCCTTTTCATAATCGGCGTAGGAAGCTCCGGACATGGAACGTAAAATGCGGACTCTGTCGGCGATTGCAGGATGGGTCGCCGTCAGGCTGTTCGCCGACATTCCGGCTTTCTTGAACGGGTTTATCGTGTACATCGGCGCCGTTGCCTGGTTGGCTGCCTTGACCGAGGTATCGGAATTGGCCAGTTTTTCCAGGGCCGAGGCCAACCCTTCCGGATAGCGGGTGTAGAGGGCGGAAGAGGCGTCGGCGAGATATTCACGCCGGCGCGAAATAGCAAAGTAGATTAACTGTGCCAGGATGGGTGCCAGTATCATCAACACGACGGCAATTACCAGGACGATGATCTGGGCACCGCCGCCGTCGCGGTCCCGGGAAGAGCCCCGCCGTCCGCCTCCCATCCCACCGAAGAAAACGAAACGAGACGCATACCATGAGAGCATGACGATGGTGCCGAGAAGAACGGCGGATAATGCCATCAGCAGGACGTCGCGGTTCTTGATGTGGGCCATTTCGTGGCCGATAACGCCTTGCAGTTCGTCCCGTTTCAGCTTTTGCAGCAGACCGGCGGTAATGGCGACCGAGGCATGATTGGCGTCCCGCCCGGTGGCGAAGGCGTTCAGTGCCGGGTCGTCGATGATATAAATGTCCGGCATTTTCTCCATGCCGGAGGCAATCTTCATTTCTTCGACGACGTTAAAAAGCCGGGGATGGTCTTCCCGTTTGATCTTCCTGGCTCCGGCGACGCTGAGAAGTATACTGTCGCCCTGGAAATAGGCGACCATATTCGTGATGCCCCAAACGATGAGCGCCAGGACCAGCCCGGCGGTTGCGGAATCAAAAAAATACAGGCCGAGAGCATAGCCCAGCGCCAGTAATACCAGTCCCATGAAGGCGACCAGTATTACCGACCGGATGCGGTTCGACCGTATCTGTTCCCACATGTCTACTTAATAATCTCGCATCAAACAATAATGTTCCTCTCCCTCGACGGGAGAGGCAAGGTGAGGGTGATAACTGATAATTTTACCCCTCACCCATTCGGCTTCGCTCAGGGCAGGCTTTATATCTCTCCCGCAAGGGGAGAGAGAAATTTGATTCGCGCAATTCCCTTTACAAGCGAAACTATTTAGAAGCTGACCTTAACCGGGTTTTTTTCCACTTCGGACGTGACTTCGAAGAATTCGCCGGCCTTGAATCCGGTCATGTTGGCAACTATGTTCGAGGGGAACATCTGCGTCTGGTTGTTGTATCGCAGGACGTTGTCGTTATAGTACTGGCGGGAGAAGCTGATCTTGTTTTCCGTCGAAGCCAGCTCTTCCTGCAGTGCCAGAAAGTTCTGGTTCGCTTTAAGGTCGGGGTATTGCTCTACGACTACCATCAAGCGGGCTAAAGCCCCGCTGAGTTCGCCCTCGGCTTTTCCCCGCTCCGCAGCCCCGGCAGACGATGCCTGGAGAGCGATGTTGCGGGCCTTGACTACCGCTTCGAGCGTTTCCCGTTCGAAGTTCTTGTAGCCCTTCACGGTCTCAACCAGGTTCGGGATCAGGTCGTAGCGTCTTTTCAACTGGACGTCGATCTGCGCCCAGGCGTTCTTGACCTGATTGCGCAATCCGACCAGGCTGTTATAAGTGCCGATAAATATAAGTGCCAGAACGACGATGATGCCAAGAATAATCCAGAGAACAGGCATAAGAACACCTCCTAATTATTTTTCACAACTATGCGGCTTGTTTCCTCGCCTGAAAAACTTCACTGAGGAAGGCGGTGACGGGAACCTGAATGCCGGTCTTTCCGTCCATCTCTTTTAAAAGAACGTCAACCTCGCCGCCGTCGAACCATATTCCGTTACCCCGCGGGCAGGCGTCGATATGCGCCTCCGGCTCTTTGCTGACAGCTACCTTTTTCAGCGTCTGGCGGCAGATAGGACAACGCCGCTTTTGTTCCGCAATGTCGGCCTCCGGACCGTTGAGCATTTCGCTGAGGAATCTCCGTTCGTCTTCCCTCCCGGTGGACTTCAGCCACAGTTCAAGCTCACCCGAATCGAACCAGACGCCCTGGCAATTCGGGCAATAATCAAGCTCGATGCGGTGGTACTCGACGACGATCATGGCGTGCTTGCAAGCCGGACAAAACATGGTTTACGCTCCTTCCTCATAATAAACCCTCTCAATGGTTTAAGCAACACGTTGTACTTCTCCAATACGTTTCTCAACTTTTGCGCTCCTGGGCGGCCGCGGCGATTCCGTACCGCTCAATTGTCTTCGCGAGTCCTTCAACGTGAAGGACGTGGCGATCTCAACAAAATTGATGTAGATTGCTTCGGTTCAGCTCGATGCTGAATCTCGCAATGACAGGTGTGAGGGAAGGTTGGTTTTTGACACTCCTTTAGGCCGATGTTATCATGGCTTCGTGAGGTGATACGTATGAGTGGCACAGAAATGTTGTATCTTGGTCTGATTATTCTTTGTGTTTTATTATCCGGTCTGTTTTCTTCTGCCGAAACTGCTCTAATCTCCCTGCAAAGGATCAGGCTGGAGCATATGGTTAGCCAAGGCGTAAAGGGTGCCGAACTGGTTGCCAGGCTGATGGAGCATCCGGAGAAGCTGTTGTCTACCGTCCTGACCGGTAACGAAGTCGTACAGACTGCCGCGGCCACACTCGCCGCAGCTCTGGCATTGGCCTGGTGGGGACAGGCCGGTATCGTTTTTGCCACCATCGGTATGGTAATTATCCTGCTCATTTTTTGCGATACCACACCCAAGATCGTGGCCATCAATCACCCGGAAAGACTGTCTCTGGCTTTTGCCCGCCCTATTCGAGTCGTATCGTGGTTGCTAAGCCCGTTCGTTTTCTTATTAAGCGGGGTATCATCCGTTTTGACCAAATTGGTCGGGGGTACCCCGGTGCCCCGCTCTTTGGTCAGCGAGGAAGAGATTCGTACCATGATCTCGGTCGGACACCGTGACGGGACAGTGGAAAAAGAGGCGGCGGAGATGATCCACAACGTATTCGAGATAGGCGACCGACCTGTCAAGGAAATCATGGTGCCGCGCCCTGAGGTCGTCTTTATCGAAAAGGGTGCCACTATCGCCGATTTCCTCAAGATTTACGAGGAGCACCCGTTTTCCCGTTACCCGGTTTATCAGGAACAACGCGACAACCTTACCGGTATTCTTTCGATAAAGGACGTCCTTATGGAGCACGCCAAAGGCACGATCACTCGCGAAAGCCTTGTCGACGACCTTGTCAGACCGGCCTGTCTCGCTCCCGAAACCAAGCCGGTCAACGAGCTTTTAGCGGAGATGCGCGACGGTAACTTCCACATGTGCATTGTTGTGGACGAATATGGCGGCACCGCCGGCACGGTCAACTTCAACCAGCTTATCGAAGAAATCATCGGTCCCGTAGGCAGCGAAATAACCGGCGTGGAAAGAGACTACGAGGTAGTCGACGAGCGCACGTTCCAAATCGACGGCGGAATGCGCCTGACGGAAGCCAATGAAGAGATGGAATTGGGTTTACCGGAGGGTGATTACGAGACGGTAGCGGGTTTTGTACTTTCTCTTATCGGGCGAATTCCCCGGCAGGGGGAACAGATAAAATACAAGAACCTGAAAATCGTCATCACGAAGATGGATGCGGTGAAGATCGAGGAGATACTGGTGGTGAAAGAGCGCACGGACAAGAGTACCGGGGAGAAAGATGCAGCGCCTGCGGGTTAAGTTCGGCCGGGGAGAGGAAGTAAAGTTTATTTCCCACCTTGACATAATGCGGTTTTGGGAAAGGGCATTCCGCCGTGCCCGTATCCCGCTGGCTTATTCGGAAGGATTCAGCCCCCATCCGCGCATTTCGCTGGCGGCGCCGCTGCCGGTAGGGGTAATCAGCGACGCCGAATTGATGGACATCATCCTTAACGGGTGGATGTCGCCGCAGGGCTTCGCCGCGGGTGTGACCCGGCAATTAACGCCGGGTTTTGAAATCATGGAGGTTATGCCGGTGTCGCCGACGCTGCCTTCGCTGCAGTCGCAGATGCGTCAGGCAGAATACCGAGTTGAATTGACAGAGGACAAGGCCAAGACCGACGTCGAATCGGCTGTTTCGCGATTGCTTGCGCTGGAAACGTTGCCCTGGCATCACAAGCGTGATACCGGGGAAAAAAGCTACGATCTAAGGCTGCTGATCGAAGACGTGTGGCTTATTGAATGGGAGCAGTCCGCCGGTTCTATCGGCATGCGTCTCCGCTGCGGTAGTTCCGGCTCGGGAAGGCCGGAGCAGGTTGCTGCCGCCCTGGGCTTTACCGGACACCCACAATCGATCCACCGCACCCGGCTTATCCTTGAAGGTAGTTGAGACCGTGAAGGTGAAAGAATCGGTTTTGGCGTCTTTGGCTCAGTCCAGCGCCCGCGATCTTATTCGCGAGCACAACCTTATCGGAAATCAAAAACGTTTGCTGGTGGCCGTCTCCGGCGGGCAGGACTCGGTATGTCTCTTACATATCCTGTCTAATTTGCGGGAAACGCTGAAAGTTGATCTTCATGTAGCTCACCTTGATCACGGCTTGCGCGGTACCGAGTCGAACGCGGATGCCCGCTACGTAGCTCGTTCGGCCAAAAAGCTCGGCATTCCGGCATCGATAGAAAAACGAGATGTAAAATCGTTTCGGGCTAAGCACAGACTCTCGTTAGAAGAGGCGGCACGCGAGGTGCGGTACGCTTTCTTCGCGGATGTTGCTGATGCTATCGGTACGGACAGGGTAGCCGTAGCCCACACAAGCGACGACCACATCGAAACCATCTTGATGCATCTTATCCGGGGCAGCGGAATCCGGGGGCTGCGAGGCTTGCAGGCGATAAGTAGATGGCAGTCAGGGGAAATGGGTATCACGGTGGTCCGGCCTTTGCTTGGGGCAAGCCGAAGTATGACTGGCGACTACTGCCGGACGCTGCACCTGCGGCCGCGGATCGATTCCTCGAATCTTTCGATGTCGCCATTCCGAAACCGGGTGCGGCTCGAACTTCTGCCTTTGCTGAAGAAGTATAATCCGCGCATCGCCGAAGCGCTGCAGCGGACTTCCGTGCAAGCGGTAGAAACCGCGGACTTTGTTGAACAAGAGTGCAGAGGTTTGTGGGACAGGATTGTCCGCCAGGAGAATGAAGCTTTTATTCTCGATAAGCGGAAGTTTATGGGGGTTCCCACGGTGCTGCAAAGAAGCCTGGTACTTATGATTTTGGAAAAACTACAGGGAAATCTTGATGATATCGAGTCGCGCCATATCGACGAAATCAAGACAGCCCTGGCCTTACCCGCCGGTAGAAGCATCAATTTACCCGGCGGCTTAATCTTTGCCGTCGATTATGATAAATTCTCGCTATCGGTAAATCCGGCTGAATTGTGTCCCTTCCCGCCCCTGGAAGGTGAAATCAGGCTGAAGATACCCGGGAAGACCAGATTTTCGGGTTGGATAGTGACTGTTGCGATTCCCGACGGGATGGAAGTGCCTGTGCGCGAAAATATGCCCTCCAATTCTGTCATTCCGGCGAAGGCCGGAATCCAGAAGTCTAGTGCATTTACTGCATATCTGGATTTCGATAAAACAGGCAAAGAATTGACTGTCCGCCCGCTTAAGGCCGGCGATATTTTCCAGCCGCTGGGAATGGACCGGCCGAAAAAGGTGGCCCGATTCATGATCGACGCCCGCATTCCCCGGTCGTGGCGTGATCGCGTTCCTATGGTTGCCTCACCCCATCAGATAGTGTGGGTTGCCGGTTGGCGCATCGATGAAAGGGTGAAAATCAGCGAAAGTACCCGGAACGCCCTAAGGCTGGAATTCAAGCGCACCAAGTAGCTTATCCTCTCATGTGATGGTGAAGGATAGCCTTTGCAAGGGTATCCAAGGAAAAATCTCCCTAATCCCTCTTTGTGAAAGAGGGAAAAGTTTCTCCCTTTTGTAAAGAGCCTGCCCCGTACTTGATACGGGGGAGAACAAGAGGGATTTTGGTTGAGACTTAACTGGATTCCGTGTCGAGCACGGAATGGTTCTCGCTTGTCCTTTCACCCTATTTTCTTGGCAACAGATCGGCAAATTTGATATGCTGTTACTTCGTTTACGTATCGGTTATCGTTCCGACCCAATAGAATGAAGGGTAGGCTGGAATCCGAGGACATATACAGAAGGCATGATTTCTGGATTCCGTGCCTGCACGCGAGAGTGCGTTATGGCACGCAGGCGTGTCAAGCACGGAATGGCAATCACTTTAGGAGAAACCGTTCTTGAATTTGAAAACCATGCTCGCCGGATTGGCGGCTAAATACGGCAACAAACCTGCGGTTGTTTGCGGAGAAAAACGGTGTTCCTTCTCCGAATTGGATATTTCCTCGAACCGGGTGGCTAATGCTCTTCTGAAGCTGGGTATCAAAAAGGGCGACCGGGTGTTTCTTCTTCTCGAAAACAGCCTGGAGTACATCATTACCTACTTCGGCGTGGTGAAGGCAGGGGCTATTGCTGTGCCGGTTGACCCGAAGTACAAAGTCGACGAAGTAGCCTCGCTTATCGGCGATTGCCAGCCGAAAATACTAGTCGCGGAGAGCCCCATTCTCGATCCGTTGATGCCGATTCTGCCCACATTGACGTCGGTCGAAAAGGTGATCGACCTCTCTTCCAAATACAAAGGCCAGTTTCTCACTTACGAAGAGATGGTAGCGTCTAATCCAGCGGACCCGGTTAAGTTCGAGGCCGACCCGGATGACGTTGCCAACATTTCCTATACCGCCGGACCCAGCTTCCACCCGCACGGGGCAGCTTTGACGCACCGCGCCATCGAGGTCGAAGCCGTGGTCTCCGCGGAAGGTTTCGGCATGACCGACAAGGACGTGGTCATGCTCTTCGCCCTGCCGCTCCATCACTCCGCCGGCCTGATCATCGTTCTGCTGACCATGCTCAGCCAGGGCGGTACGGTCGTCATGCTCGGCGGCATCTCCGTGACCGCCCTTACCGCCGCAATCGAAAGAGAAAAGGTTACCGTTTTCATCGGCGTACCTTTTATTTTTGAGATGCTGGTGCGTGAAGCGGAAACGGAAGGTATCAAGAACGACCTTAGTTCGCTGCGCTTGTGCGCCGGCGGCGGCTCGGCCGTTTCGCTCGCGCTGACGGATAGATTCAAACAGCTTTTCGGTTACACCATTGCCCAGTTCTGGGGATTGACGGAAGCTACCGCACATGTAAGCTGCCAGAAACTGGACAGTAACTACCGGCCGGGTTCGGTCGGCCCGCTCCTCCGGGGCTGGGAAATAAGATCCGTCGACGAAAAGGGACGCGAACTTCCGGTCAACAGGGAAGGCGAGCTTATTCTTCGCGGCCTCATGATGAAAGAATACTACCGGAACCCCGAGGCGACCGCGAAAGCGATCAAGGACGGGTGGCTTTATACCGGCGACATCGGCCGAATCGACGAATTGGGCAACGTGTTCATTACCGGCCGCAAGAAAGATATGATCATCATTAAGGGCCAGAATATCTGGCCGGGCGATATCGAGCGTGCCCTGCTGCTTCATCCTAAAGTGGCTGAGGCGGCGGTAATAGGCATCCCCGACGACCTCCGCGGTGAGATCATCGTGGCTGCCGTCGTCTTAAAGCCGGGGGCGAAAGTTACTGAACCCGATCTAAAGCGGGTATGCCTCGACCACGTCGCTAATTACAAGGTACCGAAGCAGTTCGCCATCGTCGAATCCCTGCCGAAAACCGCCTCGGGTAAAGTCGACAAGGAAAAATTGCGTGCCGCACTGGCGTTGCCTCCGGTCTTTCTACCCTCAGCGGGTGTTTAAAACCACTTATTTTCGAGTCAGTCCCCAGCCCGGTTGTCATTCCCGCGAAGGCGGGAATCCAGGGCAAATTGAACACGATTTTCTGGATTCCGTATCGAGTACGGAATGGCAGGATGCAATTTAGTTTTTCCGGACTCCAAATATGTTTGAAAATTTGATATTCGAATTTTGTCTCGATTCATTCCATTCGCACGGGATGCCGCATGACGTTAGGAATCGGCATTTAAGATTTACGGATTTATAAAATTTTATCCCCCTTCATAAATCTTACCTCTTAAATCAAATCGTTTGGTTCGTGCTTCGATCTCTTATCCTTCTTCCGATCATCCTGAGCCTGCGGGGGTATGGCTTATTCGAGGGAAAAATCTTATAATCAAGATTGGCAGGAGTATTTATTGGACAAAAAGGAGGCCGATTGGAAGTAAAAGTAGCTGCCGGCGATATTGTGAAAATTCAAGCCGGAGTTATTATCGTTAGCTTTTTCGAGGAAATCAAAAAACCCGAAGGTACATCTGCTTCTGTGGATAAAGCCCTTGGAGGGGTTATTTCCAGACTTGTCCGGCAGGGGGAAATAAAAGGTAAGCTCAACGAGATTACACTAATCCACAGCCTCGGAAAATTGCCGGCGGCAAAAGTAGCTGTCGTCGGCCTGGGTAAAAAAACCGAGCTTACGCTCGATCGCATCCGGGGTGCCGTTGCTGAAACCTGCCGCTGGCTGCGAGCGAAAGGCGTCGATGATATTGCAACAGATGTCCTCGGTGCCGGCGTTAACGGTGTAAAGGCACCTGACGCCGTACAAGCTGTCACGGAAGGGGTATACCTCGGCCTTTATGCCTTCCGCAAGCATCTCACTAAGGAAGCGGAGGGCGAGATAAAGCAGGTCACAATTCTGGCTGACGCAAAAAGCCGGACCGCCCTGCAGCAGGCTTGCCGCCGGGGAATAATTATGGCGGAGGCTACTAACACAGCCCGCGACCTGGCCAATGAGCCGTCCAACTTTATGACCCCGACTGATATGGCGAAAGCTGCCGAGAAGCTGGCGAAGGCTTACGGGTTGGAGCTTACCGTTCTCGAGCGCGAGCAGATGAAGAAGCTGGGAATGGGAGCGATGCTGGGGGTAGCGCAGGGAAGCGACGAGCCGCCCAAGTTCATCGTCTTAACGTATAAGGGAACACCGTCTAAAGAGATCGACGTAGCCCTCGTCGGCAAGGGGATCACCTTCGATTCGGGAGGTATTTCGATAAAACCGTCCGATGGGATGTGCGAAATGAAGGGCGATATGGCCGGGGGTGCCTCGGTCATAGCTGCCATCGGCGCGATCGCACAATTCAAGCCGAAAATAAATGTTATTGCCGTCACGGCGGCGACCGAAAATATGCCCAATGGGCATGCTTTTAAGCCGGGGGACGTCCTAACTGCGATGAACGGTAAGACGATTGAGATTATATCGACTGATGCCGAAGGCCGACTGACACTGGCCGACGCCCTCGCTTATGCCGTAAAACAGGGAGCCAAACGCATTGTCGATATTGCCACGCTTACCGGCTCGGTGCGGGTCGCCCTGGGTAATATCTGTACCGGAACATTCAGCAATAACAAGGCATTGGAAGACATGATAATCGCTGCCGGGGCGGAAGCCGGAGAAAGGCTCTGGGCTATGCCCATGTATGCGGAGTATAAAGAGCAAAACAAGAGCGAGGTTGCCGACATCCAGAATACCGGCGGGCGTTACGCCGGTTCCATCACGGCCGCCCAGTTCCTGGCTGAGTTCGTCGGTAATACACCCTGGGTGCATCTCGATATTGCCGGTACGAGCATGAGCGATAAGGACCGCGGCCACATCGTCAAAGGGGCGACGGGAGTGCCGGTAAGAACTTTGGTTAACCTGATCATGGCGTTGGCTGAACAGGGGGATGACCGGAACAAACACCGGCTCGCAGGAAAAGGAGCGAAATAAACGTTTCTGCTGCCGGTATGCGTTTGTTTTACGCGAGGGAAATTTGATATTCGAGTCTTCACAGTTTGTTTTCAAAGCTCCCCGGGATTTGATCCGGGCGAGGCGCGTTTTGATAAAACCGTGTGCCTCATACCCGGTGCCGTATCCCGTGACGACGAGCCGTGATGTTCTCTGGGAAATAGTGCGGGGCATCCGGGAGGTCAGTGACGCCGATATCCTCATCCTGGAAAGTGCGGCTAGCGGCGGAGCGGTCTATCCTGTGTACCAGGCCTTAAGCTACGATTTCCCCAGGGTTTTGATGCTGGACGTAAACGATTCGATTCAGGTCGAGGTGGACAATCCCCTGTCTAAACCTTTCGCTGTGGAGACGTTCTGGGTGCCCAACGTTATCCTGTCCAGCGATTACTCGATATCGGTTACGCCGGCGAAGGTTGTCAAAGGTGTGCCCCAATTCAGCATTATGAACCTGATAACCCTGCTGCCGACCGCCAAATACGGCGAAAAGATGGCCGGAGCCTGGGGTGCTTTATACGACCTGGGAATAAACAAGGTCGCTGCCGACCTTTACTTTACCCTGCCTTTTGACCTCGGGATCGTCGATGCTACGCAGAAATTCACCGGCGACGATCCGGTGCACGGCAAGGGAGAAAATTACGGGAAGATATTTGTCGGTGAGCCTTTCCAGGCAGACAGCGAAGCCGCGGAAGTTCTTGGGCTCAAGCCGGAGTATCTCGATCTGATTCGAGAAGCCAGGGTACAGTCAGGCGGTTAAATCCGGCTAGTGCCTTATTTTGAAATCGAAATAGCTGCCCGAATATTCGCCTTCGCTGGTATCCACTTTTTCTACATGGGAGCGGGACGGTCCGAACTTAAGATATTCCTGCAGCTTTTTAAGGTTTTCGGTTTCGCCTTCCGCCACCACTTCCACGCTGTTACCGTCGGGCAGATTGCGCACGTAACCGGTTAAGCCTAATGCCGAGGCTTGCTTCCGGACGAAATCCCGGTAAAAGACGCCCTGGACCCGCCCGTGAACTACTGCCTGAAGGGAAGCCAGGTTCGCCATTTTGTCCTTGAACCACCGTTTTAACGGGGCTTTGGTTAACTTATGCCGGGGCGGTTATTCCCAGCCTTTTTTCTTCTTTTTGCCGATTACCTCGACCTCGACGACCGGTCTTAGCGGTTGGACCGAAGTTAAAGGCTTTTTGGTATCTTTCTTTTGTTTCTTTTGTTCGCGGCCACCTTTATCTGCTTTTCCCATAGTTACACCTCTATGATAATTTCACGGTCAGTGTTAATAGCAGAAGTTTAGCAAAAGAAGCGCGAGGCTGTAAAGCTGGCACTTGATTGGGAATCCTAAAACCAAACTGTCATTACGAGCCGTCCGCATAGTTTATCCCGATTGAAATCGGGAAGCGGAGGCGTGGTAATCCCTAAAATACTACTTCGCGGGTAGTGTCTTCATATGTTCGATGGCAAGATTCAGCAATTCCAGTAATTGCTTGTCGGTCGCTATCCCCTCAGGAGAGACCGTTACCCAGCCCTGCCATATTCCCGTTCATCATATAGCCGACGCCGCCAAACATCTTCTTTTTGTCGAAATTGACAAGCTGAACGGAGAGGTGGTCTAATCTTTTCTCCAGGTCGAGGTAATACGGCATATTATATCAGGCCATCCCTCTTTAACCTTTTCACCATTTCGTCATAATTGACCAGAGGTTCTTTTGCCCTGTCTTTAAACGCGGCGATGTTGAAAGCCAATTCAACATCCTTGATATCTTTAAGGAATACTTTGTCCTTCACTGCCTCTTGCAAGAGAGCCTTCCTGGCTTGCCGTTCGGGGTTACCTGGTGCGGTCTCCATTAATTACTCTTTGTCCAGGTCTTTTATTAGATCGTCGACGGAGTCAAAGGTCTTTACTCTGCCAGCCTTGATGTCATCACTGGCCTCTTTTTCGCCGTCCTGCCATCTTTTCGTCCAAAAATAAGCCTGTCCCTTATCTACCAGTTTTTTTGGCGTCAACACAGCTTTATCGTCGATTACCTCAATTTCAATCAGGTCGCGGGATTCTATGACTTGATACCGGCGTTCGCCGGTATGGTCGATTTGAACTAACCGGGGAGCTTTTCCAATGCCGCGCGGGCCGCCTCGACTTCGGCGGCTTTCTTGCTTCTGCCCGAACCCCGTCCCAGGACATGGTCGCCGAACCTGACTTCCACAGTGAAGCTGGGGTCGTGGTCGGGACCGGCAGTACCGACCAGGTAGTACTCCGGCCTCTGCCCTTCGCGTGCCTGGATGAGTTCCTGCAGGTCGGATTTGTAATCGACGCTGTCGCCATGCCCGATTATCTTTTCCAGCTCAGGGGTAATCGAGCGTACGATGAAATCTCGTGTGGTTTCCAGCCCGCGGTCGAGGTAGATCGCGGCAATCACAGCTTCCATCGCTGAGGCAAGGTTCGCCGGACGGCGGCGGCCTCCCCCTGATTCCTCTCCCTTACCCAGATGCAAAAATTCGCCGATCTTACGTGCTTTCGCCATCGCGGCCAGGGCTTCTCGTCGCACGAGCGCCGCACGAAACCGGGTCATCTGCCCTTCGGCCATGTCCGGATATTTCTGGTACAGGGCTTCCGCAGACACTAACCCCAGTACGGCATCGCCGAGAAATTCTAATCTTTCGTTCGAGGTAATGCCCGCATCGGGGTTTTCGTTAACGTAGGAGGTATGTATCAGGGCATGTTCCAAAAACGACGGGTCGTTAAAAGGAACCCCCAATATTTTCTGTAAAGAGCTTAAATCCCGCAAACCGGCAGTTTCTCCTTCGGGCCGATTCCAGCATAAACCCAACGCCGGTTGGTGTCAAACATCGTTCAGGCGAGATCGTTTAGAAACATCGGACCATTCCGTGCTTGACACGGAATCCGTAACGCGTCTATTGATTCCACCGAACGGGATTAACTTTTAACCTTTGACTTTCAAGCTTGTCTGGGATTTGAGTTTTAGAATTTGTAATTTGTTTGGAGTTTGTTTCTTGGGATTTGGTCATTTGCCTAGTTAATTGTCCCGGCTCCGGCTGTCATGCTATAATTTTCGTTGCTCTGGGGATTCGTCTAGTGGTAGGACAGCAGACTCTGAATCTGCATGCCCAGGTTCGAATCCTGGATCCCCAGCCA
>JAUSGV010000171.1 GCA_030648675.1 Dehalococcoidales bacterium | reverse complement strand
CTGAAGCTATTACTCGGACAGGCTCCTAGTGTGGTGTCTTACAAAAGGGTTTACAGATGAGGATAACAAGTGCAACTCAAAATCCCCCTTAGTCCCCCTTTTCCAAAGGGGGAGAGTCCTTCCTCCTCTTTCGAGGGAAGCAGACAGTTATGTAAATATATTTACGAGACGCTACACTAGGACTCCCGGAATTATTAGCACAGGGAAACGATGGATTCCCGCTTTCGCGGGAATGACAAAAGGGTAGGCATTGACAACCCCAAAAACGTTGCTGTAATATTCAGTATTATCAGTTGTTACTGATTGTTCTGATGTTTAGGAGGACAAATAAAATGGTACCGACAAAGAAAGCAGAAGGGTGCTGCGGGCCGGGATTTTTCGGCGGGGGCAGGATCGAGGCTTTGATAAGCGTCGACGAACGCGGGCAGATGGTGCTGCCTAAAGACCTCCGCGAAAGAGCGAACATTAAGCCCGGTGAAAAATTCGCCCTGATGAGCTGGGAACAAGAAGGCAAGTTATGCTGCATGGTTCTGATCAAGGCGGAGGAACTCGCGAGCATGGCGAAAAGCCTGCTCGGTCCGGTTTTTTCAGAAATAATTAAGGAGTCAAAATAATGAACGAAGCTGAAGTAAAGAAAATTGTACGAGAAGGCTACGGTAAGATCGCTGCCGAAAGCACATCTTGCTGCGGTCCGGTCAAAGCCTGCGGATGCGGCACGAGTACGGCGGGATCGATGAGCCGGAGGATCGGTTACAGCGACGAGGAAATTAACGCGGTGCCCGACGGCGCCAACCTGGGACTGGGGTGCGGGAATCCGACGGCATTAGCCTCTCTAAAAGAGGGTGAGACGGTACTCGACCTCGGTTCGGGGGCAGGGTTCGATTGTTTCCTGGCGGCAAAGAAGGTCGGGCAGAAAGGCCGGGTCATTGGCGTCGACATGACCGCCGAGATGCTCGACAAGGCGAGAGCAAACGCCGCAAGCGGCAACTACACCAATGTGGAATTCAGAATGGGCGAGATCGAGAACCTGCCCACGGGCGACAATTCTGTAGACGTGATAATTTCAAACTGCGTTATCAATCTTTCCCCGGACAAACGGCGGGTTTTCCGCGAGGCTTTCCGGGTATTGAAACCGGGCGGACGGGTAATGGTATCCGACATCGTGCTGACACAGCCGATCCCGGACAAGATCAGAAACTCGATCGAAGCCTACATCGGCTGCGTGGCCGGAGCGGAAACAAAGGATAAATACCTGGCCGCGATCAAGGACGCCGGATTTACCGGCGTCGAGGTCGCCGGTGAAACAACCTTCCCGATGGAAATGATGACCAACGATCCCACCGTTCAGAAGGCGGTCAAGACCTTATCGCTGTCGCCGCAGATGGTAAAAGAGTTGGCCGGTTCGGTTTTGAGCGTAAGAGTCGCCGCGACCAAACCGCTTATGCCAGGATAAGCTATCTTTCCTCAGAGGGTGAAGGAGAACCATTCCGTACTTGATACGGAATCCAGAGGGTGAGGAAACGCTGGATAAAAATCTCCCTTAATCCCTCTTTTGCTAAAGAGGGAAAAGATCCGTTGGACACTTGCCATCAGAAAACCATCCCGTGCTCGACCCGGAATCCAGCCGCCTTCCTTTCTCCCTCTCTTTTGTAAAGAGAGGCTAGGAGAGATTTACGCGGCTCACAATCCTGTTCTGGAATTCCAAGAATTTTGCGTCTGTCGTCCCATAAAATGTACAAAGTGCACCAAAAATGTTACGCTATGCATAAGGACTTGATATCTGGTAATTCGCACTTAATATGAAATTTCTGTAATAACCTTAACTTCAGCATTCGATTATCTTTTCACACACCCGGGCGTCTCCAATCTGCTCAGGTTAACTCCCCAATCGAAAATCATGCTCAAGGAGCCCCCTTTTGTCTTTAATGGTTGAAGAAAATAAACAGAATAATCGTGACCTTCAGGCCGAAGTGGCCCGAAGGCGTACGTTCGCTATCATATCGCACCCCGATGCCGGTAAAACCACCCTGACGGAGAAGCTTTTGCTCTACACGGGTGCAGTCAACCTTGCCGGAGCCGTCCGCACCCGTGGTACGGCTTCCGACTGGATGACTATGGAAAAGCAGAGGGGCATTTCCATTTCCGCGACGGCGCTGGAGATGGAATACCGGGGATACCGCATTAACTTACTCGATACTCCGGGACATCAGGACTTCAGTGAAGACACGTACCGAACGCTAATGGCGGTGGACAGCGCGGTGATGGTATTAGACAGTGCTAAAGGTATCGAGCCGCAGACGGAAAAACTCTTCAAGGTATGCCGTATGCGGGGAATACCCATTCTCACTTTCATTAACAAGATGGACCATCCCGGACGCGACCCGCTGGCACTTCTCGATGAAGTTGAGAAAATGCTCGGCATCTCTGCCGTCCCGGTAAACTGGCCCGTCGGTGAGGCCCCGGATTTTCTGGGAGTATATAACCTCCAGAACAGGCAGATACTCTTGTTTCAACGTACGGAGCACGGCCAATTCCGGTCTCCGGTACAGACGACCGGAATAGATGACCCAGAATTGCTTAAACTTCTTGGGGAACAAGCACACCGGAGACTAGTCGAGGAAACGGAACTCTTGTCCGGTGCGGGCAGTGCCTTCGACCGTTCCAGGTATCTGTCGGGTGAATTGACGCCGGTATTTTTCGGCAGTGCCCTGAATAATTTCGGCGTAGAGCCCTTTTTGGAAGCAATCCTTGATATCGCTCCATCCCCGGTTTCCAGGGAGACGGAGAAAGGCATAATCGACCCGACGAGCGACACATTCAGCGGTTTTGTTTTTAAAGTGCAGGCCAATATCGACCCGCGCCACCGCGACAGAATGGCCTTTATGCGGGTCTGTTCCGGCCATTTCCGGAAAGATATGACCGTGCATCATCCCCGCCTGGGACGGGAGGTAAGATTATCGCAGGCTTTCCGGCTTTTCGGCAGGGAACGGGAGCCGATTGAGGAAGCCTTCCCCGGTGACGTTGTGGGACTAATCAGTCCCGGACTGTTTACCATCGGCGACATGGTGACAACCGGGGCGACGATTCCCTTCGCGCGCATACCACGCTTCCCCCCGGAACACTTCGGCGTGTTGGTTAACGATGATATCAGCCGTTACAAACAGTTTCACAAGGGGCTGGAGCAAATGGAAGAGGAGGGAGCCGTACAGGTGCTTTATTCCGAAATCAACCGCCGGGAACCCATCCTGGCGGCAGTAGGAGAACTGCAGTTTGACGTGGTACTTTCCCTGCTTCAGGACGAGTATGGGGTAAAGGCTCGAGTGGGGCGCCTGTCTTTTACCAGTGCCAGATGGGTGAAAGCCGACGCGGCCTCTCTCGCTAAGATGAATCTTTCCCGGAGTTCTACACGGCTCTGCCGCGACCGGCAAGACCGGCAGGTAATCCTTTTCTCATCGGTATGGGCTTTGGAATACACCCAGAGAGAAAACCCGGATGTTACCTTTTTGGAGATTGCATGAACGACGATATTGACAGGAGTACAATGACAAACGAGTTTTCTCAATTGGGCCTACAACCGCAATTAGTGGAGGCCGTGACCGGTCTCGGCTATATCACTCCCACACCGATTCAGTCACAGATTATCCCGCTTATGTTAGAAGGGCATGACGTCATCGGCCAGGCACAAACAGGTACGGGCAAAACAGCAGCGTTCGTTTTGCCGATTCTTCAGGCCCTGCAGCCGGGCCGGCGCGGAATACAAGCCCTTGTTATGGCGCCGACACGGGAACTTGCCTTGCAGGTAATGAAAGCCGTTAATGACTACGGAAGCGTCTTAAAGGTAAAAGCGCTGGCGGTATATGGCGGACAACCGTACGGCCCGCAGATTAACCGTCTAAAACAAGGAGTAGACGTTGTAGTAGGTACACCCGGACGCCTGCTGGACCTTATGGACAAGGGCGTATTGGACTTGAGTTCGGTTAGCACCGTAGTCCTCGACGAAGCCGATGAAATGCTAAGTATGGGTTTTGTAGAAGATATCGAAGCGATTCTCGGTAAAACGCCCGCGAAGCGCCAGACTGCTCTGTTTTCGGCAACCATTTCTTCCGGAATCAGCACCATCGCAAAAAAGTATATGCGTTCCCCAAAATCAGTCATCATTAAGAGCAAACATCTCACGG
>JAUSGV010000162.1 GCA_030648675.1 Dehalococcoidales bacterium | reverse complement strand
AACTCTCGAACAGATAAAGGCGGCTAAGCTTAAAAAAGGTGATGTATTGGCGGTAGCCAGGGTAGCCGGAATAATGGCCGCCAAAAGAACTCCCGACCTGATTCCCCTCTGCCACCCCATACTTATCAACGATGTCGATATCGAATTCGACCTGACTGCCTCCGATTCCATCGGCATTACGGCGACGGTGAAATGTACCGGAAAAACCGGCGTTGAAATGGAAGCCCTTGTTGCCACTTCGGTCGCCGCGCTTACGATCTATGATATGGCGAAAGCGGTGGACAGAGGGATGACAATATCCGAGGTACGCCTGGAGAGCAAAAAAGGCGGTAAGAGCGGGGTTTACCGAAGGATTGGAGCGTAGGTTTTACCGGCGGCTGCCGTCTAGTATGTCTTTCCGAACAGTCTCCGCCACCACGTGATCTTTGGTTGAGCCAGCAACTTGAGCCGGCCTTCCAGGTTCCGTATCTTTTCCTGAGCCACCCCTAACTGCCCGGCTAGATTTCTATTCTCTTCTTCGAGGCGCCGGATAATGTCGAACGCAACCGTCCCGGAAAGTTCTGCCGATGGCACCGGCGGTTCGGCCTTTTTTTGTACTTCCGGTAGCTCGGTTATTCTATATTCTTCCCCGAATTGCCCGTCAATTTTCGTATAAGGTAATTTACCTTCTTTGAGGTGGCGGCGTATAGTCCTTGTCGACACCCCTAAAACCTTGGCGGCATCCGCGACGGAGTATCCGGCTATTTGTGACACTTATGTTTACCTTTTGACAAAGGATAAGCCTTATCCGTAGACAATGTCAAGAGCCAAAAAAGAAAGAGTTTGCCACTTTAGAATAGACTTAAAGATCCAAACGTTTGAGAATTGGAATTTTGTAATTGGTACTTGTTTGGTTTCTTGGTTTTTGGCATTGGTTATTCAACGGCTGGCTTCTCTTACCATATGTCCGATTTCCGGCAGAATTATCTTGTCGAGAGCCAGCTTTGTCGCACCTAAAGAGCCGGGAAGGCTGATTATCACCTTTCCGCGGGCGACGCCCGCCATGGCCCGGCTTAATATGCTCGACGTTCCGATATCCTGGTAGGAAAGGGAGCGGAACAACTCGCCAAAACCGTCCAGTTTTTTCTCCAGTATCGGCGTTACTGTTTCTATGGTAACGTCACGGTGGCTCGCCCCCGTACCTCCGCTGGTAATGACTACTTGCACTTCGGAATGGTCGAGTAACTCGTCCAGTTTCTGCCGGATAGCATTCGGATCGTTTTTCAAAAGCGTAAAGGACGTTACGCTATGCCCGCCTTCACCGAGTTTCTGCAGTAAAAGCTTCCCGGACTCGTCGGTCTTTTCCGTCCGTGAATCGGAGATGACAACGACGGCGCAAATAACGCTTTGCGGTGATTGCTCCTTATGCTCCAGATGTCCCAAAACCGTAATCCTTACCGTTTAAAGGTGGAACCCAACTCATTATAGGGTTAGCGTGAAAACAAAGTAAATACGACCGGCTCCCAAATGTTACATATTTGTCATACCTTCAGTGTGGGATTTTATAACTATTTAATACTCCTTGTTGCACACTCTAATGGGGTCTGGTCCGCAAAATATTAGTTCAGGAGGGAGAACCATGGAAACTGTAGAAAACCTGGTTAAAGCCACCCTTGGAGAGATTGAAAAGGTCTTGACTACCCGGACGGTTGTCGGTGAACCGATCAACATTCAGGGGCGTACCCTCATTCCTCTCGTTAGTGTGGGTTTTGGTTTCGGTGCCGGGGCAGGAGAGGGAAAAGGAGAAGGACGCCGCATGGGTGAAGGCAGCGGGGGCGGTGCCGGCGGCGGCGCCTGGATAAGGCCGATGGCGCTTGTCATCATCGATAAAGATGGCGTGAAAGTCGAGAGTGTCCGGGGCGGTTTGGCCTCCGCGGTCGAAAAGTTCGCCGAAGCCATCCCGATAGCGACTGAAAAAGGGATGGAAGCCAGAGAACGTATGAAGAAGGAAGACGCCGGCTAACGTGTGGGTCTTGATCGTTCTGGCCGTTCTGCTTAGTCTGATCGTCCTTTTCGTGCTTAGCCTGTGCGTCCCGATTGACGCTGTACTCGAATGGGATTCGACGAAACTGCCGAGAACGCGCCTGAGATTGGTCTGGTTGTTCGGGCTGGTACACTTTGCTCCCGGCAGGGGAACGACGGCAAAAGCAGAGCCTGCTCGTAAGAAAAATGTGAGGAGAATGCCCGGGCTGACAAAGATGCTGAAAATAATCACCACCGAAGGACTATTCGGCAAAGTCGCCGCTTTGGTAAAAAGCTCTCTACGGCAGATCAGAATCGAGAAACTTGAAGGCGATATCAGGCTGGAACTCGATGATCCCGCCGACGCTGGATTCGTTTACGCTATGCTCGGCGCGGCTTATCCGATCTTCCGGTCGACACGGCTGAATCAGGTAAGGATAGAACCTGTTCTTGGCGAAGAAGTGGTAATTCGCGGAAATGCCCGCGCCGTGATCAGGCTGCAGCCTATCCGGTTGGTTGTTCCGTCCCTCAAATTCATGTTTTCCCATCCGGCGTTTTCGGCTATGAAAACGGCAATCGCAGGCTGAGTTTGATTCTTAACAAGTCGCCTTGTCGAACCACTAAAGCTTGACTCTTTTTATCTTTGATATTTCCTTTTTTCTTTCCTTTTACCCCCTGTCACTGTAAAATAGGGGGACGATGACTGAACGTCAGACTCCCATCCGCCGGCAGTACCTCGACATCAAAAAGAAATATCCCCAGGCGATCGTCCTTTTCCGTCTTGGCGACTTCTACGAGACCTTCGACGACGATGCCCGGGTTGTCGCCAAAGAACTGGACATCGTCCTGACCTCGCGTGAAATGGGTAAGGGTCATCGCATTCCGATGGCCGGCATTCCCTATCACGCCCTGGACAATTACCTTGGCAGGCTGGTAAACCACGGCCACAAGGTGGCTATTTCCGAGCAGCTTACCGAACCGGGTGCAACCAAAGGCATCGTCGAGCGCGACGTCATCCGCGTGGTGACTCCCGGCACTGTGGTTGAGCCTGGTTTGCTCGATGCAAAAAGAAATAATTACCTGATCTCCCTGGTCATCGATAATGATTCGGCCGGCCTCGCTTACGTCGATATCACCACCAGCGAATTTGCCGCTACCCAGTTGCCGCTTTCACGCCTGCTGCCGGAACTGGAAAGGCTCCGCCCTTCTGAAATTATTGCCCCGGAAAAAGCCGACCTGTCTGCCATGCCGCTTCCCGGACAGGTTGGGGTTACCCGGCTTCAGGACTATCTTTTCGAACCGGAGGAAGCGCAGCGGACTTTACTGGAACATTTCCGTGTCACTACGCTCGAAGGCTTCGGCTGCGCACGGCTGCCTCTTGCCGTGGGAGCTGCCGGCGCAATAGTGCACTACATCCGGGAGACACAGAAAAGCAATACCGGACAACTGGTGCGTCTCAGTACTTATACAACCGAAGGCTATATGGCCTTCGACGAACAGACGCAAAGAAATCTGGAAATCTTCCGCAGCAGCCGTACCGGAAGCGTAGAAGGTTCTCTTCTTTCAGTCATCGACCTGACTAAAACGCCTATGGGCGGCCGCCTTCTAAAGCGCTGGCTGGGACAGCCTCTGCTCGATGTCGCCGGATTAACAAAAAGGCAGGACGGCATTGCCTGGTTTTTTAATAATACCCTTGCCCGCAATGAAACTGCCGCCGCTCTCGGGAAAATATCCGACCTCGAGCGGCTTATCAACCGGGTGCGGAGCGATATTGTCTCGCCCCGGGAAATAGTCGCCCTGCGCCGCAGTCTTGAGGCAATTCCGGGGCTGATTGAAATCGTCAAGGACGGCCCGGATACGTCAGGTTTGAAGCCCTGCCCGGACGTGGCGGATTTGATCGCGAAGGCGATCGCCGACGAACCCTCCCCCGTTTTGAGTGCCGGCAATGTTATCCGGAAAGGCTTTTCCGAAGAGTTGGACAACCTGAGACTGGCTTCGCAGGACGCCCGCCAGTACCTGGCCAATCTCGAGCGCCAGGAGCAGGAAAAGTCCGGTATCAAGTCGCTAAAGGTCGGCTATAATCGCGTCTTCGGCTACTATCTCGAGGTTTCCAAAGCTAACCTTATACAGGTGCCTCAACACTATATCCGTAAGCAGACACTGACCAACGGCGAACGTTATTTCACTCCGGAACTAAAGGAATACGAAGCGCTGATTCTTAATGCCAAAGACCGGATCGCCGAGCTGGAAGCGGATATTTTCCACCGGATATGCCATCAGGTAGCCGGCTCCGGGGACCGGATTCTCAGCCTTGCCGATGCCATAGCTCACATCGACGTCTATTCCAGCCTGGCGGAAGTGGCCGTGCATCAGGGCTATGTGCGTCCGGAGCTGTCTGACGGCAGTGGGATATCCATCAAGGACGGCCGCCATCCGGTAGTGGAAAGGAGCCTGGTCAGCGGCGCTTTCGTGCCCAATGATACCGGCCTTTCCAACGACGACACTCAACTTGTTATCCTGACCGGGCCGAACATGGCCGGTAAGTCCACCTATCTGAAACAGGTGGCTTTGATCGTCCTGCTCGCCCAGATAGGGAGTTTCGTTCCCGCAGCTTCGGCGAAAATCGGGCTGGTCGATCGCATCTTTACCCGCGTCGGTGCCGGCGAAGATATCGCCGCCGGCCAATCTACCTTCATGGTCGAAATGGTTGAAACGGCCAATATCCTGAATAATGCCACGCCGCGCTCGTTGATTATCCTGGACGAGATCGGACGCGGTACGAGCACCTACGATGGATTAGCCATCGCCCGCGCCGTTGTCGAGTACATCCACAATCATCCCGGACTCGGCGCGAAAACCATCTTCGCTACGCATTACCACGAACTCGTCGAGCTCGCCGGGTATCTGCCCAGAGTGAAGAATTTTAATGTCGCCGTAACCGAGGAAAAAGGCGAAGTCATCTTCCTGCGAAAGATCGTTCCCGGCGGCATGGACAAGAGCTACGGCATACACGTGGCACAGCTTGCCGGCCTGCCGCGCTCGGTAGTGCATCGCGCCAGCGAGGTTCTGGCGGAACTGGAGGAAAATAAAGGCAAAGCCCCTGCTTTCTCCCATAAGGGCCGCAGAATAGCTGCCGAATCCCAACAGCTTTCCCTTTTGGGACAAAAACCGGCCGTGCTTGTGGAATTGGGCAAGCTGGATATAAACTCACTGACACCCCTTGAAGCTTTGACGAAGCTGTACGAACTGCAGAAAAAGGCGAAGGAGGGGTAAGTTAGAAATTACCAAATAAGAGGAAAATATGAGAATTTGGCATAGATTGTTAGGGATATTCCTTCTCACCGAAGCTTTATGGTATGTCTACGCGACTGGCTTCAATCACGTTTTTGGGGATTTGGAAACTGCTTTTTTGGTTCTAACTGCTGCTGTTATCGGCGTTATTCTTACCGCGAAGGGGTAGGCTGCAATTTCCAATAGCGGTGAATTGCCGAATGTGAGAGCAAATTAAAAACAATCAAACCAGGTTGGTGCTGCTCCTCATTTGCCCGGTTTGTTATTCCTCGACTTTGGATCTGCTTGGGCCTTACTAATGCTCATAAAAGCACCTTCCGCCCTGATGAAATTTGCTTCAAGTGGAAATTAAAGTGTATCACCGGATAGTGGAACAGCTTCTCCAGCGTCATAAATTGGTCGAACAGCGGGTCCCATTTAGTCGGATAATACATCCCCATTTGCCATTCAGTCTCTTTAACCGAGGCAAGCTTTTTTAATAGAGAGTCTATCACGCGATCGAATTTCCGCCCGATGTTGTGGCGGCGGTAAATTTTCGAACCGCCCCGCGTGCCCGCTGCATTAACCGGGTTAAAGAACCATGTCATGCTGTTTAATAGTCCGGCAAACAGTCTCGAAAATATTTTTGGTAAATGCGCGAAGAACCGCGCCATCGGCAGGAGTGCCAGAAGGACATGAAAACCAAGCGTGACATGAAAAAGGATTTCTCCGTTGGTCCAACCCGGATTGTTGCTTTTTGCCTTCAGGTCTTCCTCGGAAAGGGAACCTAGAAGAGTGTGAAAAGCAGAGCGAGCCGATTCGTATTCCGAACGAACCGACTCTCTTATTTCTTTCACAGTTGTTCGTTTTCACCGCATTTTATTATATTACATCGTATCGAATGCGGTTCGCCGCAGGGCGTATCTTAAGATTTCCGGATAATGGGCAGAACAGACTCCCGACAGCCTGCCGATCGCTTTTAGCCTTTTTAGGGGTTTACGCTCACCGTTGTCTTTTCCATCTCGATATCTTCCAGATTCCACTTTTTGACCCTGGCCAAGTCGATAAAAGCACGACGGAATATCAGTTTGGCTTCGATTGTCACGTTGCCGTTCGCGGGAGCCTGGAATTCGTAATTAGTTACATCGGTCGCCCGCGCCGGTATGCGGGTATCCTCCAGTATTTTGGTCTGCCGCCAGTAAGCGATAGTCGGCGAAACCTCCGTCCACAACTCTTGCAGCACCTTCGCATAACCTTTTCCCGGCATGTCCGCGTAGTCGTTCGCGGCGGTTCCTGTGCCGCCCCATTCCGGCACCTTTTGATCGTCCAATTGTACTAACTGCTTGCCTGTTGAGTCGGTTGCACTTATTACCAGTAGGATATTCCGCATCGGTTCATCGGTCGGAATGTCGTGTCCCCCGTTTATGTTCGTTACCCGAGCTTCCACGTTGATCCTGTCGCCGTTGCGGACCGCTTTTAGTTCGAGTTTAGCCGTATGCCGCAAAAGGTCGACGTCAGCCGCTCCGGGAAATGAGTGACTGAATATCGTCTGCGGATCGCGCTCTGTGCCGCCGCGGCCGGGGGCGAAATCAGTCGTTTTTCCGTCTGGCTTCATGTGGCAGGTCTGACAGGTTACACCTTCATCGGGATAGGGACTTTTCAACCATTCCGCGTAAGACTGATATATTGGCGTGCCCCAAAAGGATGCGTTGTGGCAGCCGGCACAGAATCGACTTTCGTTCTGGAGCGGCGAAAACGTGTCCGGACCCACGTCCACGTCAGCGTAAGGCCCCTGAAAGACCTGCGGCCCATCCGGACGGAGAAACTTCATGGAAAGAACTCCCGCCATGTTGTCCTCCGGCACGCCGGTCTTGGGATTGACTACGACATCGATCGTTTTATGGCAGAAATCGCATTGGGTGCTTTGCAGGATGTTCGCCGGTTTTGCATTCACGTCAGTATCATTGGGATGGTTGATCGCCTCCCCCGGCATGTGGCAATTAGCGCAGTTGCCCGCCTGGTCGGGGAAATCGAGCTTGAATCCCGGCCCGTACCAATTTTTCGTCGTATCGGGTCGTAGTGGGAAGCGGCCGTAATCCCGGCTGACCCCGTAGCTTGTGAGCGGGCTGCGGTTGCCCTGCGTGTCGGTACCGTTGTACACCGTCTGGAATATAATATTTCCCGCCCCCTTCGCGTGGGCACCGTTGACAAACTCCCGGGTTACGTTCGGATGGCAGTCGGCGCAGCCCAACGGCAGTTTTTCCGATAGCGGCAGGAAAAGGTTTTGAAAAGATAGCCTCGCCGCCACCGGCAACCCTATCCTGGCAAGCAAATCGTGTACGAAGGAGCGATTTTCACTTACCGGCGGCAGCCACTGGTAGCTCTGGTTATCGGTCGTACTATACCGCGACAATTCCAATGTTATGTTGCTTTCCCACGGGAAAACAGTCTGTCCCCCTATATAGTATCCGTCTTGCCAGGCGGTGACGGTCACGTAAAATCTTCGCGGAAAATCGTCGAGAAGGAAACGTCCGGAAGTATCGGTTTTGGTTTGAATGCCGGTAGCTTTCAGGGAAACGGTGGCATTGCTGATCGGCTTCCCTTCGGATATTACCCGGCCGCGGATTTCGTTAACCCGCCAGATAAACGTTACCGCGACGGCTAAAATCGAGACAACGGCCGCCCCTGCTAAAAAGCCGGGCAGCCATCTCGATTTCTTCACTTCTTTGCCTGTTGCAGAAAACTATTAAACTGCTTTTTTCCCTTTACGAGCTTTACGAATAAAGAGAAGCTGGTCACCCTGAGAGAATCGAAGGGTATCGGGGAGGTGGGTTCCTCAGAATGACAAACGATTTTAAGCGAGAATAGGTTTTCAATAATTCTATTTTGGGTATACTCCCAATTCCATCCGGAAGACGCCTTCGCCCTGCGTGGCCGCGTAAAGCATCGTGCCATCGGCAGATATCGCCAACGAGGTTACGGCTCTGGTTCGTAAACCGGAATTGATACGAGTCCACGTCTTGCCGCCGTCTTCAGAACGGAAAACCCCGGAATGGATGTCCCCGGCAAAAACTATCTGTGGATTGACCGGATCGAAAACTATCGAATGTATCGAGGCTTGTATGTCCAGTCCGTCGCTGCTGTTTTGCCATGTTGCCCCGCCGTCGGTGGATATGAAAGCCCCGCCGTTTTCCGCCCCGGCAAAAACTATCTGCGGATTCTTCGAATCAACAGCCACCGCCCTTATATCTGTCCTGGTAACCCCCTGATTGATCGTCTTCCAGCTTTTCCCGCCGTCGGTAC
This sequence comes from Dehalococcoidales bacterium, assembly GCA_030648675.1. GTDB lineage: Bacteria > Chloroflexota > Dehalococcoidia > Dehalococcoidales > UBA2162 > JAUSGV01. The sequence continues at coordinate 9,327 of JAUSGV010000162.1, read as the reverse complement.
TTTTCAGTATGCCGCTTTGCAGGGTGGCGGCATAAACGACGTCGGGATTCGCCGGGTCGACGGCCAGCATGTTGATATTCTGCCCGGCGCTGTTAGCGTCGTTGGCATTCTGCCAGGTGAGGCCGCCGTCGGTGGATTTCATTATTCCTAACCCCGGTGTGTTGTTCATGATGGCCAGGTTCTGGTCGATCTGGTTCCTTTCCAGACATATTCCCGCGTATACCACGGTGGAATTCGAGGGGGCAAAGACTATGGATTTGAACCCCATCCGCGTTTCCTGGGCCATCACACTCACGCCCGGGTGGCGGAAAACCTGCGACCAATCGCTGCCTGAGTTGGTACTGCGGAAGATAACCCCCTGGTGCTCGTCGGAAATGATTACGTTGGAAGGATTTTTCGGGTCTATGGTAATAGCGTACCACTCCCCACCCAGCACCGCCGGTTCCTTGGTCAGGCCCTGCCATGAGATGCCCTGGTCGGGAGAGCGGAACGGTCCGGTACGGCCGATGACAAAGACGTTGTCTCTATCGAGCGGATTGACGGCTATACCGTGGAGAAACGCACCGGTATAACCATGGCTGGCAACTGCCCACGTCTTGCCGCCGTCTTCACTGAGGAAGTTGCCGCCGCCGTAGTTGTTGGCAAACAGGTGGTCGGGATTCCTCGGGTCGACCTGGAAATCGATGGGGAATCCGGCGCGAGTGCCGGGAGCTCCCCAGAAATTGCCCGGGGTTTGCTTTGTCCAGTTACGCCCCATATCGGTGCTGCGGTAAACCGCCTCGGGTCCTCCGGCGTAGGCGATGTTGGAATCAGACTGGGCGAACTCCACAGCACTGATTGGAGTGGATGTCTTCAGTACCTGTATCCAGTGTTCGCCGCCGTCGGTAGACAGGTACGCTCCCATGGTGGGGCTTTGCCCGGCCGGGCCGGCGACACCGGTACCGGCGAGAAGCACGTCAGGATTAGCCTGGTTCATAAAAAGCGTTCCGACGAAGAGGTTCTGGAGTCCGTTGCTCTGATTGAACACCTTCCATGTCCGGCCGCCGTCGGTGCTCTTCAAGATACCCACCCCGTTCAGGCTTCCGCCGGCTTCATTGGCGGCGTCACGGTCGAACAGGCCGGTGGAAACATAAACCACGTTGCTGTTGCCGGGATCGACGATAGCGTATCGGGCCAGGTTGTCACCCCGCCAAACCGCATTCCAGTGTTCGCCCCCATCGGTCGTTTTGTAGACCACTCCTTTAACGAGGTCGAAATTAGCGATCCCGTTTTGCTGATGTCCTGACCAGATCCAACTGGAAACTTCGGCACAGGCGTAAACGATGTCGATGTTTTTGGGGTCGACGGTGAAGCCGCGCAGGGAGAGGCCTTCATTTTCGACTATCCCGTTGTCTTTCTTTTGCCACGTCTTACCGCCGTCGGTTGATTTGAATATGCCGCGGATGCCCTGGGTGCCTGCCCACATGACATCCGGGTTTTGCGGTGAAATGCTCAGGCTGAAAACTGGTATCGCGTCGCCGGACGGCCCGCCGTTCGAACTTATGCCCTGGTTCCAGGCCGTCCACGTTTTTCCGCCGTCGAAACTATAGTTAACTCCGGTCCATGCGTCCGTTACATACATTCTGTCAGGGTTGTCCGGCCGCATTTTGACGTCGTAACCCAGCCCGCCGATGGGTCCTCCCACCTTGATCCATTGCAATTGCGCGACCGGTACCGGCGTCGGCGTGCCTGTAGGCGGCGTCTTTGGAGGCTGTGTTGGAGCCGTCGGCGTTGTGTTCGTCGTTGGAGTTGTGTTTTGCGCCGGAGGTGGTGGTGGCGTCGGCGTGGTATTTTGCGCCGGCGCCGGATTTATTGGCGGCGGAGGTGGTGGGGGCATTACGGGTGGTGGAGTAGGTTCAACCGGTGGTGGTTGTATCGGAGGCTGAGCCGGGTTAACCGGCGGGGGAACCGGAGTTGGTACTGACGGAGGTGTCGCAGGCTGCGCTGGCGGTGGTGTTGTTGTCGCCGGCGGCGTTGACGCCGTTGGCGGGATCGATGAGCAACCGGCCAGCAAAATTCCTGATAAGGTCAAGATGACGGTACGGCGCCACTTATTCATAATTCTCATCCAATCGGGAAATTTTCCACCCTGGTGCTATGAAAGATACTATGAAATCTGAAAGGCTTTTGCAAGGGAACGTCGCATGTTTCAAGGCGGCGTAAAATAAAATCGGCACTCTCGTTCGAGAGCGCCGATTTCGAACCGACCTGCCCGCCGCACCAGGCTTTGGCAGGGCGGGAGCAATCTATACGAATGAACGCTACAGGATGGGACGCTGCGTCCGTCTGGGCAGCAGTTGCGAATACCGTACTTCTACCTTACAGTTCTCGAGTTGAATGTCGAGCAAGTCCCTCATCGAAACCATGCCTACCACCTTTTCATTCTCGACAATAGGCAAATGCCGTATTCTTTTCTGTTTCATGACCATCACCGCGTACTCGGCATCGTCGTCCGGAGTCCCGATAACCACTTCCTTGGTCATGACTTCTTTGACTTTGACGTTTTCGCAGCTATCGACGCGGGAGAAGCATTTTCTCACGATGTCTCGTTCCGTTATGATCCCTACCAGGTGACCGTGTTCATCTATGACCGGAAGTGATCCGCGGTTATATTTGGATAATTTTTGAACGGCGTCGGAGACAGTTTCATTCGGTCCGATTGTCTGAACCTCTCGGCCCCCGATTTTAAGCAGTTCTCTTATTTTCATACCATTTCTCCCCTCATTTCCTCATGTACGCCTAACATAATTTATACTCGAATCTGACTCTTGTGTCAAACACGAACCACGCTATCCGAAAAGCCAGAATTATTGCCTCGTGATATGCGGTATGTTATATTTACCTGCTATGGAAAAGGTCAAAATCGATTTCATTCCAGGCGGAACGGTCACTTCACCAACCGGCTTCCGCGCCGGCGCTACCAGTGCCGGAATAAAAAAGGCGGGTGGTTTGGACCTTGGTATCCTCTTTTCCGAGGTGCTTAGTGTTACCGCTGGCGTGTTTACCACCAGCCGCATCAAATCCGCTCCGGTGTTGTTGTGCCAGGAAAGGCTCGCCGCGGGAAAAGCGGTCGCCATTGTGGCTAATAGCGGCTGTGCAAATGCTTATACCGGCGACAAAGGTTTGCAGGACGCTGAAGCGATGGCGAAGCGGGCCGCTGCCTGCATGGGCTGCAAGCCGGAAGAAGTCCTTGTTGCCAGCACCGGCGTCACCGGAAAAACCTTGCCGATGAACCTTATCAGACCAGGCATTAGCCAGGTGGTACTGACTATTGAAGGCGGACATGATATGGCCAGGGCTATCATGACGACTGATACAAGGCCGAAAGAAGTTGGCGTTTCGGTCCGCTTTGGTGATGTTTCGTTCACCGTCGGTGGTATTGCCAAAGGTGCCGGCATGATTCATCCCAATATGGCAACCATGTTCGGTTTCCTGACGACTGATGCCGCAGTCGGCCTGGAATTTTTGCGTGGCGCCATCCGCCGGGCGGCCGACGTTACTTTTAACATGATTTCCGTCGACGGCGATATGAGCCCGAGCGATACCGTGGTGATAATGGCTAACGGTTTGGCAAAAAATAAGGTCATTACCGATGTTGATAGCCCGCTGGCCGAGGTATTTGAACGGGCTTTGACTCAGGCCTGCCTGTTCCTGGCAAAGTCGATTGCCCGCGATGGCGAAGGGGCGACTCGGCTTATCGAAGCGACGGTGGAAGGTGCAGCGACTGAGTCCGATGCCAGGCTGGCGGCAAGGAGCATTGTCAGCTCTTCCCTGGTAAAGACCGCTATTTACGGCGGCGACCCGAATTGGGGCCGCATCGTGGCTGCGGTGGGACGGAGCGGTGCCGACGTTAAAGAGTCGAAGATCGACGTTGAAATCGGCCAGGTCAAAGTGCTTAAGAGCGGCTACCCGTTAGATTTTAACGAGGCGGACGTTATTGCCGTGTTCCGGGAGAGTGAAGTACCCATCAAGGTTAACCTGAATCTAGGTGCGGAATCGGCCACTGCCTGGGGTTGCGACCTCACTCCCGAATATGTAAAGATTAACTCCGAATATATGACTTAAGCGCGAGCAACGAATATAAAAGAAGCAATAACCACACCGCTTGTCATTGCGAGATTCCGCCTCGAGCGGAACCGAAGCGATCTATATCAAACGTTTGAAAATTGAATTTTGTGATTTTAGTTTTGTTTGTGATTTGTATCTTGGTTATTGGATATTAACAACAGATGAATAACCCCATTGTAATCAAAATCGGCGGTTCTACCCTCGGCAACCACGATACCACACTCGAAGACATCGTTACCCTGCAAAAACAGGGTAAACACCCGATCGTGGTACACGGGGGCGGCAAGATCATCACCGAGTGGCTTTACAAGCAGAATATCGTTAGCCAGTTCGTCCGCGGTGAGCGGATTACAGACCGGGCTTCGCTCGACGTCGTCGTGGCGGTTTTGGCCGGATTGGTGAATAAGGAAATTGTGGCGGACATAATTGGATTGGGGGGTCGAGCCATTGGTCTGAGCGGTGTCGATGGTTCTCTTATCGGAAGCAAGATTCGGGACTCCGAAATTGGTTATGTAGGTACCGTGAATAAAGTGAATCCGGAATTGTTAGAAACTCTGCTCAAAGCGGATTTTGTACCCGTGGTCGCCCCCGTGGGTTTAAATTTGCCCTATGTCATTGGTTATATTATGGATTGTCCTTCGTGTGGCCATGGAGAGAGTAAGGTGATTGATTCTCGTATTGCGGACTCCAATATGCTTCATGTCCCCAGGTTTTTAAATATCAATGCCGACATCGTTGCCGGAGAAATCGCTGCTGCTGTCGGAGCGGATAAACTTATTTTTCTGACCGACGTCGCCGGCGTACTCGACCGGTTGGGGAAACTCTTACCCCGGTTGAGTTCCAGTGAGGCGGAGACCATGATAACTTCCGGAGCAGCTTCCGGCGGTATGATCCCCAAATTAAACGCCTGCCTTCGTGCCGTGTCCGGCAAAGCTACTGCCTGTATTATCGACGGCCGTAAGCCCCACGCCTTGTTGAGCGATGTCGAAGGTAAAGGGGAAGGAACAATAATCGAAAAATGACAAATTACCAAATCTAAAGAACAAAAACATTTTGGATTTTTAATTTTGAAATTTGTTTGGCATTTGGTTTTTGGTCTTTGGATTTTAGGAAGGCAAGATGACCAATTGGCCTGAACTTGAACAAAAATATTTGATGCACACTGTCGAGCGCATTCCCATTGTCCTGGTTAAGGGACAAGGGGCGCGGGTTTGGGATGAAGCCGGTAAGGAATATCTCGACTTTGTCGCCGGCTGGGCGGTGAATAGCCTGGGACACTGCCATCCGGTGGTGGTGAAGGCCGTCACAGAGCAGGTGCAGACGCTCATTCAGACCTCGAACCAGTTCTACACCATTCCGCAACTGCGTTTGGCCGAACTTCTTGTCCAGCACAGTTGTCTGGACAAGGTTTTCTTTAGCAACAGCGGCGCCGAAGCTAACGAAGGGGCGGTCAAGCTCGCCCGCCGCTACGGGAAGCTTAATCTGAATGGAGCCTACGAAGTTATCACCGTAACCGGTTCTTTTCACGGGCGGACTCTGGCGATGGTTGCGGCCAGCGGGCAGGCCAAATTCCAGCAGCCGTATACGCCGCTGCCGTCCGGGTTTGTAAACGTCGGTTTCAACGACATCGAGGCGATAAAAGCCGCGACTACCGACAAAACTTGCGCCGTCATGCTGGAACCGGTGCAGGGAGAGAGCGGTGTTAATCTCGTTTCCGAAGATTATCTTGCCGCGGTGCGCGCCTGGTGCGACCAGAAGGGAATTCTGCTGATCCTCGACGAGATCCAGACCGGCATCGCCCGTACCGGCACGCTTTTTGCTTATGAACAGTATGGCGTTGAGCCTGATATCATGACTCTGGCTAAAGGGTTAGCCAGCGGCATCCCAATCGGTGCCGTTCTGGCAAAAGAAAAGGCTGCCGTCTTTACTCCCGGACAGCATGGTTCGACCTACGGCGGCAATCCCCTGGTTTGTGCCGCTGCCTATGCCGCGGTGAAGTTCACTATCGATAACAATATCGCCGCCAACGCGAAGCAGGTGGGGGAGTATTTCATGGACGGCCTGCGCAAGCTGCAGCGCAAGTATCCTTTCGTTAAAGAGGTGCGCGGGCGCGGCTTACTTATTGCGATAGAATTTAGCAGTGATATCGGTAAACAGGTACTTATGGCTTGCCTTGAACGCGGACTGCTCGTTAATAAGGTCAAACCGAATGCGATCCGCTTCATGCCTCCGCTTATCATCGGCAAGAAAGAGGTTGACCAGGCATTGGATATTCTGGACAAAGCTCTTGCCAGTATTGGTTAGGCAGCTATAATAGTATGTCTTTGCGAGGAGCGTAGCGACGAAGCAATCCGTTTCCCGTTGTCATTCCGGCGAAGCCTGTCCCGTACCGCGATATGGTAGCCAGAATCCAGTACAATAGTTCTCCGCCCTTGCGGGAAAAGACGAGTCCTGAACTTGATTCAGGAATTAAGGGCCTGCACTGAGCAGAGCGAACGTGTGAGGGGTAAAATATGACTGATAAAGTGGTTTTAGCCTACAGCGGCGGACTCGATACTTCGGCTGCTATCCGCTGGCTGCAGGAAAAATACAATGTTGATGTTATTGCCGTAACTATCGACGTCGGTAACGAAAAGGATTTTTCTGTCGTTCGTCAGAAGGCGTTGAAGGTCGGAGCGGTTAAGGCTGTCGTCGTCGATGCCAAAAAGTCGTTTGTCGACCATTTTATCTTTCCGGCGTTGGCGGCGAATGCCGTATATGAAGGGGTATACCTTCTTGCCACCGCATTGTCCCGGCCGCTTATGGCCAAGCTGCTGGTCGATGTCGCAATTAAGGAAGGTGCCTCTTTTATCGCCCATGGCTGCACGGGCAAAGGAAACGACCAGGTAAGGTTCGAGGTAAGTATCAATGCCCTCGCACCGGATATCAAGATAATTGCCCCCGCCCGCGAGTGGGGCATGACGCGCCAGGAAACGATCAAATACGCCCAGAGGCATGGTATTCCTGTCCCGGTTACGGTCGCCAGCCCCTATTCCATCGACGAAAATCTCTGGGGAAAGAGCGTTGAGTGCGGGGTACTGGAAGACCCCTGGACGGAACCGCCGGAAGATGCTTATTCGTGGACGAAATCGCCGGCAAAAGCGCCGAACAAGCCAGGTTATGTTGAGATCGGTTTTAAAGAGGGTGTTCCCGTTTCCCTTGATGGTAAGGAACTGGACGGCGTGACGCTGCTTTTGAGGTTGAACGAACTGGCCGGCGAACACGGTGTCGGGCGCATCGACCACATCGAAAACCGTTTGGTCGGCATCAAGTCGCGCGAAATATACGAAGCTCCGGCGGCTACCGTTCTGCTGCAAGCCCACCAGGCTTTGGAGGCGATGACCCTGGCCAAAGACCAGGCTCGCTTCAAGCAGAAGGTGTCCATCGAGTACGCAGACCTTATATACAACGGCCTGTGGTTCACCCGCTTCCACCAGGACCTGGCTGCTTACGTGTTGAGCACGCAGCGCTTCGTTACCGGCGTGGTCAGGACCAAGTTGTTCAAGGGACATTCCAGCGTTGTCGGCCGTAAGTCGCCGTTTTCCTTGTACAACCTTGGTCTGGCGACTTATGATAAAGGCGATAAGTTCGATCAGAAAGCTTCGGTCGGTTTTATTCATATCTGGGGTTTGCCGGTACGCAATCAAGCCCAGGTGCAGTTGCTCGCGCAGGAAGAATGTCCTTTAAGCCTGGCGGCGCCCAAGGCGAAATCTAAGGGTAAAAGGAAGGCGGCAAAATGAGTAATATCCGCGGACGCTTCCAGAAGGCGGCCGGTGAAGATGCAACCAAATACACCGCTTCGATACCTTTCGATTGGCGTCTTTATCCCTATGACATAGCCGGCAGCATCGTTCATGCGGACATGCTGGCAAAACAGGGCATAATCACGCGCAAAGACGCTAAAACTATCATTGCGGGTCTCGAATCTATCAAGAAAGATATCGACGCCGGCAAGTTTGATTTTAAGATCGAACTGGAAGATATACATATGAATGTCGAGGCCCGGCTTATCGAGAAGGTCGGTGAAGTCGGTCGCAAGCTACATACCGCCCGTTCGCGCAACGACCAGGTTGCTTTGGATATGCGCCTCTTCGCCGGCGTTTCCTTACTTTCTACGCGTAAGGCTTTGCAAGACTTGCAGACGGCATTAGTTGACCTTGCCGAAGCCAACAAAAAGGTTGTTCTGCCCGGTTACACTCATCTGCAGCCGGCGCAGCCGGTCCTCCTGGCACATCACTTGCTGGCGTATTTTGAAATGCTGCAGCGCGACCTGGAGCGGTTTACCGATTGTTTCAAGCACACGATGGTGCTGCCGTTGGGGAGCGGGGCTCTGGCCGGAGTGAGTTATGCCATCGACCGTGATTATGTAGCCGAACAGCTCGGTTTCGGGGAGATAAGCCGGAACAGTATCGACGCCGTTTCGGACAGGGACTTTATACTCGAATACGAATCGGCAGCCAGCATCTGCATGATGCATCTGTCACGTTTGGCCGAAGAACTTGTCATCTGGTCTTCTCCCGCCTTCGGTTTTATCGAGATAGACGACGCCTATGCCACCGGTTCCAGCATTATGCCGCAAAAGAAAAACCCCGACGTTGCCGAGTTGTCCCGGGGTAAGACCGGCCGCGTCTACGGCAATTTGATGGGTATGCTGACCACGATGAAAGCCTTGCCGTTGGCCTACGACCGCGATATGCAGGAGGATAAAGAGGGTTTCTTCGATACCGTGGACACGCTGTTGTCCACCCTAGAAGTGTTTACCGGTATGGTTAGCACTGTACATGTCAATGCTGAAAACATGCGGCGAGCCCTGGACAAGGGATATATATTAGCTACGGATGTGGCCGACTACCTGGTGAAAAAGGGGGAAACCTTCCGCTCCGCGCACGGGATTGTCGGTAAACTAGTCAGCTTCGCAGTTGCAAAAGACAAAACGCTTGCCGAGTTAAGCTTGGCGGAATACAAGAAGTTTTCTCCATTATTCGCTAAAGACGTCCTTAACATTACCGTGGAATCGTCTTTGGCTTCCCGTAACGTTCCCGGCGGCACCGCCCCGGCACAGGTAAGGAAAGCCCTGGCACGCGCGAAACGAATGCTCACCGATAAATAGTCTATGCACACTCCCTTCTCCTCGTGTTGTTAGTCTACTCTTGGATTTTTGCAGCGTATGATAGAAGGGTT
>JAUSGV010000178.1 GCA_030648675.1 Dehalococcoidales bacterium | reverse complement strand
TGAAAATAATTCTCTCTCCCCTTGCGGGAGAGATTAAAGTGAGGGGTATTATTACTGCCCCTTGTCATTCCCTAACTTGTTCTGTACTTGATACATGATGATCGGGGATCCAGCCTCCTTTTTTTCCCCGTTTGGAATTTTATATTTGGCAAATGGTTATTTATTGTTGTTTGTGCCGCCGCAGCGGCAGGCCGCATCGATTTGGTTCCTCATATGGAACATTCCGTATGCAAATCGGAACGGTGTCCCGTATGACGGAAGGGAATCGGGATATGCCGTTAAGGAATAGGCCTATCTTGGTGCTTGGTTATTACGTTGTTACTTTTTAGCTTTAAGCTCTCCGGGCTTACCCACTCCCCAGTCTCTAATCCCCAACTCCTAGTCCCCAATTAAGAAACCGGCTTATTCGACTTGGTAAAAAGATTGGAGGAAGGACTCTCCCCCTTTGGAAAAGGGGGACTAAGGGGGATTTTGAGTTGTCACTTGTTATCCTCATCTGTAAACCCTTTTGTAAGACACTACACTAGCGGAATTGCCTTTAACTCGTTGCGCCATCAATGCTGCAAGCGTATAATACGCTCATCTGATACCGAAATAATTTATTAAGTGATAATTCCGCGATGAACCGAAAACACTTTCTACGACGGTTGACTCTGGGCGCAGTGCAAAATGTCCACCAACAAACAAAGCCATATCAGATGAGGTAATGTTTGAGACTGATAGAGGAACGTGAGTTGAATTTGGAGGACTGGTATGCGAGATTATCACATTAATGTTTTTTGGTCGGTTGAAGATAAGACTTACATTGCGGACATCCCCGACCTCAAGTATTGCTCTTGTTGCGGGGGGGGCCTTTAGTCCTGAGTTTACCGAAGGATTGCGCCAGGTATTGATCGCTAAAGAGGCATGGCTGGATGCAGCTAAAGAGAACGGTAAAGCAATCCCGCGTCCGCGATATCGGCCGGCGATTTATCAGGCAGCAAACTCTTAGTTCATTCGCCACCCGGTCCCTAGCCCCTATGCTCCTGGACTCACTTCTCTTATGAAAAATCCGAAGTTAAAAGGCGTGGCCATTGCTGTTTACCTCGAGCGGAGTCGAGGGGAGCAAGGCCTCCCCATATGAAATTTACGTTCAGTTTTAGCTTTTTGTTATTCGATATTCGTGCTTCGGATTTCGTCCGTTTTAGTCTTTGGATTTTGTAATTTGGAATTTGTTTTGCAGTTTATCTTTTATTTTTGCTCTTTTCTCTTCTCTCCTACCGATGTATAATCGGCGTATTCAAAAGACTTATTCTGACCAGAATCACTCAGCTTCATAAAGGAGTCCTATGGCCGAATCAAAAGGAAAAACCGCCAAATCGGAATCCTTCGAGGCGACTCTTTGGCAAACCGCCGACAAGTTGCGGAAGAACATGGATGCCGCAGAATACAAGCACATTGTTCTCGGCCTGATATTCCTCAAGTATATTTCCGATGCTTTTGAAGTCCTCCACTCCAAACTTGAAGCCGGTGAAGGCGAGTACCAAGGTGCCAACCCGGAAGACCCGAATGAGTACACCGCGGAAAAGGGTTTTCTTTGTGCCTCCCATAGCCCGCTGGAAGCCAATTGCCGATAACGCCAAGAAGACTGAAATTCTCCTCGATAATGGCAAGAGGGTGGACATCGGCGGATATGTCGATGAGGCAATGGAGGCTATAGAGCGACAGAATCTTTCCCTGAAAGGCGTGTTACCAAAGGTTTACGCTCGCCAGAACCTCGACCGGGCGAGTCTGGGCGGTCTCATCGACCTAGTCGGCACGGTTGCCCTCGGCACCGAGCAGGCACAAAGCAAGGATGTGCTCGGCCAGGTATATGAGTACTTTCTTGGGCAATTCGCCCTGGCGGAAGGGAAAAAGGGCGGTCAATTCTACACTCCGCGAAGTGTGGTCAAGGTACTGGTGGAAATGCTGGAACCTTACGAAGGCCGTGTCTTCGACCCCTGCTGCGGGTCAGGGGGTATGTTCGTCCAGAGCGAGAAGTTTATCAATGCCCACCGGGACCACTATAAAAAGAACGGTAATGGTAAAAGTAACGGCAACGGCTTTAACCCTGCCGACCGGATTTCTATTTACGGGCAAGAGTCCAACCGGACCACTTTTCAACTCTGCAAGATGAACCTGGCGATTCGCGGCATCGACAGCTCGAATATCAAGTGGAACAACGAAGGCTCGTTTCTGAATGATGCACACAAAGACCTGAAGGCTGACTTCATCTTAGCCAATCCTCCGTTCAATGATTCCGACTGGTCGGGCGATTTGCTAAAAGATGATGCCCGCTGGAAGTATGGTATTCCCCCCAACGGCAATGCCAACTATGCCTGGATTCAACACTTCATCTATCACCTGTCGCCGCAAGGCATGGCAGGCTTCGTGTTAGCTAAAGGCTCGCTTACCTCAAAAACTGGTGGGGAAGGTGAGATACGACAAGGAATTATCGAGGCTGGTCTTCTGGACTGCATCGTCAACTTGCCAGGACAGCTTTTCGTGAACACACAGATACCCGCTTGTCTCTGGTTTCTCTCACGCCGGAAAGAAGGCCGTCTGGATAAAGTCCTCTTCATCGATGCCCGAAATCTCGGCTTTCTCGTTAACCGACGGATGAAAGATTTCACAGAGGATGATATTGCCAGAATTACAGGTACTTACCATGCCTGGCGTAACAAGGCGGACGGCTATCAGGATGTGTTGGGTTTTTGTAAATCCGTGACTCTGGATGAAATCAGAGGGAAACATTATATGCTCACGCCCGGCCGTTATATCGGCTTGCCGGATGACGAAGATGATTTCGACTTTGCCGAGCGGTTTGCGAAGCTTAAGACGGAACTTGATGAGCAGATGAGAGATGAAGTGCGACTGAATGCCATCATTCGAGAGAACCTAGCGAAGTTGGATATAAAGGAATGAGTGAGTGGAAAGAATACAAACTAGGTAGTCTTGTGCAGACTATTTCCGATACTTACAAATTTAGAGACGAGAATGAGCAGGTTATTTTCCTAAATACGTCTGATATCGGATATGGGAAAATATTAAATCATCCCATGGTCTTGGTCAAAGACTTACCCGGACAGGCAAAAAAGAGAATTCAGGAGGGTGATTTATTATTTAGTGAAATCCGACCTGCAAACCGACGGTATGCATTAGTAACCATGAACAGTGAAAAATATGTGGTATCGACAAAACTTATGGTACTTCGCTCAAGAGGGGACATTAGCAACTCGTTCTTAAAGTATTTTCTTTCTCAAGATAACGTCCTTGATTATCTACAAGTTATAGCAGAAAATCGTTCGGGAACTTTCCCCCAAATTACTTTCGACCAAGTCGCTGATTTGGATGTCAATCTTCCTCCCCTTTCTGAACAAAGCTCCATTGCTGGAATTCTTTCCAGTCTTGACGATAAGATTGACCTACTGCATAGGCAGAACAAGACGCTGGAAGGAATAGCCGAGGCCTTCTGGCGGAAGATGTTCGTTGAGGAGGCAGACCTGGGGTGGAAAAGGGTGAAGTTGGGGGACATGGCTTCCGTAAGCACAGGAAAGGGACTGAAGAGTACCGAATATAATGAAAACGGTTTATATCCCGTCATTGGTGCGAACGGCGAAATTGGAAGAACTGATAAATATCTCACAAATGAGAAATTAATCCTAACTGGAAGAGTCGGAACACTCGGAGAAGTATTTATCAGCAATAAAGCGGTCTGGATTTCAGATAATGTTCTCATAGTAAAACCGGGCAATAAGAAATTATTTTATCCTATTTATTTCTTATTGAGAAGTATAGACTTTGAAAACTTGAACGTTGGTAGCACTCAGCCACTTGTGACACAGACAGACCTGAAGAGCATTGAAATAAGGTTACCAAATAATGACGCTCTGCAATTTCTTGGCGTGTACTGTGAAACAGCTTTTAATAAAATTGAAAAAAACGTCGCCCAAATCAGCACACTCTCCGGCCTGCGCGACACACTCCTCCTCAAGCTCATGTCCGGTGAGGTGAGGGTGAAGATATAAATATTAGGAGGTTATTATGACATTAGAGCAATTTCAGAAAAAGGCATTAAAGGAATTCACCAAAGAGATAACCGACATTTTCTTTCTTTACATCGAGAGCGACGAAGAACTCATGCATGATTATCTCAGAATCATTGGTAGAGGAAGTAATCTTGATGAAACCAATATGGCTCTGGGGGCTGCTGTTAAACAATGGTTCAGATTAGAAAATGGAAAGGTCAACCAGGAACCTATAAGTAAGCTTATTGAGTCTTACACAGAACATATCAGGAAATAGGTTTGAGCCACGGGGACTAGTAAGTGACCGCCTTTACCGAATCTGGAATCGAAGTCTTTTCTCTTGACGAACTCAAGCAGCTCGGCTTTGCCTATGTCTCTGGACCGTCTATCGCTCCCGATGAAATTAATCCAGCTTCTCAAATAGCCGCATTTGAAGCTCCCTTTAATATCCCGGAAAGGCGCGAAACCTACGGCGACGTTGTTCTAAAGCATACTCTGGAACAAGCCATAAACCGCCTGAATCCGGCGGTGCCGGGCACAGCCCGGCAAGAAGCCCTTAAAGCGGTGCTGTCAGTATTTTCTCCCCAGCTTATCGACGCCAACGAAACCTTCCATAAAATGCTCGCCGAAGGTGTGCGGATCACGGTACAGAAAGACGGCCAGGAGCGGGGCGAGCGGGTCTGGCTGGTGGACTTTCAGAATCCCGAGAACAATGTTTTCTTCGCCGTAAACCAGTTTACCGTCCAGGAACGCAACCAGAACAAGCGGCCGGATGTCATCCTTTTTGTCAACGGATTGCCGCTGGTGGTGATGGAGTTGAAAAATCCGGCAGATAAACAGGCCACCATCCGCAAAGCCTACGACCAGATACAGACTTACAAAGCAGTCATTCCTTTCTTATTTTTCTACAACGCTTTCTGCGTCATCTCCGATGGGCTGGAGGCGAAAGCGGGAACGATATCATCCGGCTTCAGCCGCTTCCAAGCATGGAAAACAGTCGACGGTAAAAAAGAATCTGCCGCCCACACGGGGCAACTCGAAGTGCTGATTAAGGGCATGCTTAACAAGTCCACACTACTGGATTTGATACGGAATTTCATCGTTTTTGAGAAAGACAGGAAAACAGATACCAAAACCGGACTTACCCAGATTGAAACCGTTAAGAAACTGGCGGCCTATCACCAGTACCACGCCGTAAATAAGGCTGTGGAAACGACCCGTGTTGCTGTAGCGGAAAAAGGCAATCGCAAAGCTGGTGTCGTCTGGCACACACAAGGCTCGGGAAAAAGCCTTTCCATGGTCTTTTACGCGGGGAAGCTGATTCACGCTCTCGATAACCCGACTATCGTGGTCATTACCGACCGCAACGACCTCGACCAGCAGCTCTTCGATACCTTCGCCGGGTCGGCAAGTCTCCTCGGCCAGCCTCCGGTCCAGGCGGAATCTCGCGGGCACTTGAAGTCACTAAGTAGCCTCCGGCGGTATTGTGTTTACGACCATTCAGAAGTTCTTCCCTGAAGACGACTGCGCTGAATACGAACGGCTCTCGGAACGCCGCAATATTATCGTCATCGCTGACGAAGCCCACCGTACCCAGTACGGCTTTCAGGCGAAACTAACTGACACAAAGGATGCTGACGGCAAACTCAACGGCAAGCGCCTTGCCTACGGATTTGCCAAATACTTGCGGGATGCCGTACCTAATGCCACCTTTATCGGTTTTACCGGTACTCCGGTGGAAAGCACTGACATCAATACACCGGCGGTTTTCGGCAATTATATCGACGTCTACGACGTCGCCCAGGCTGTAGAGGACGGGGCAACGGTAAAGATATACTACGAAAGCCGTTTGGCCAAGGTCAACCTGACGGAAGACGGCCGCAGGCTAATCGAGGAATTCGACCGGGAAATGACCGATGACGGCGCCCCCGAAACCACCAAGGCTAAAGCCAAATGGACAAAACTGGAAGCTATCGTCGGTCATCCGAAGCGACTGAAGAACATAGCTAAGGACATTGTGACGCACTATGAGAAACGCTCAGAGGTTTTTGAAGGCAAGGCGATGGTTGTGGCTATGAGCCGCCGCATCGCCGTAGCTCTTTACGAAGAAATCATTGCTTTAAGGCCCCAATGGCACAGCGAGGATCTGAAACAAGGTGTTCTGAAAGTGGTCATGACTTCGTCCTCATCCGATAAAATGGAGTTCGACCCGGAAGACCCGGAGAGTCTGGTGATTCCGGCTCATCACCGGACTAACAAGGAAGACCGCCGTCTTCTCTCCGAGCGGATGAAAGACCCGCAGGACTCGTTAAAGCTGGTTATTGTGCGTGACATGTGGCTGACGGGCTTCGATGTGCCTTGCCTCCACACACTCTATATCGACAAACTGATGAAAGGGCATACCCTGATGCAGGCCATAGCGCGGGTGAACCGCGTCTTTATGGACAAACCCGGCGGTCTTATCGTTGACTATATCGGTATCGGGAACGCTCTTAAAGAAGCTCTGGCGTTTTATTCCAAGTCGGGCGGAAAAGGCGAACCTGCCGACACCCAGGAGAAGGCACTTGAACTGCTTCTGGAGAAGATTGAGGTCGTGCGTCAGATGTTTCACGGGTTCGACTACCAACGCTTTTTCAAGGCGGGAACAGCGGAGCGGCTTTCCCTGATTCTACAAAGCGAGGAATTCATTCTAAGGCCGGAACAGGGTAAGGACCGCTTTATCAAGGAGTCAACGGCCCTCTCACAGTTATTCGCTCTGGCAGTTCCGAATGAAGATGCTTTAGATCTGACGGATGAAATTGCCTTTTTCCAGGCTGTTCGTGCCCGGTTACTCAAGTTTGAAATTGAAGATGGCGGTGACGGCAAAAAGAATTATGAATCCGCCATCCGGCAGATTGTTAACCAGGCGGTGGAATCAACTGAGGTAGTGGACATCTTTGATGCGGCGGGGATAAGGAAGCCGGAAATTTCACTCCTGTCTGAGGAATTCCTTCAGGACGTCAAGGAGATGAAGAACCGAAACCTCAGCCTGGAACTCTTGAAGCGGATTCTCAATGATGAAATCAAGGTTAGACTAAGATTCAATCTAGTGGAAGGAAAGAACCTTCTGGAGATGCTGGAGACTTCAATTAAGAAGTACCAGAATAATCTGCTGACGACGGCTGAGATTATCGACGAGTTGCTGTCTATCGCCAGGCAAATACGAGAGGTGGATGGTCTGTCAGACAAACTGAAATTATCGAAAGACGAATTTGCATTCTACACCGCATTAGAGATCAATGACAGTGCGGTGAAGGTTTTGGGCGATGAAACGCTGAAGAACATCGCCCGTGAAATCGCCGACAAGGTTAGAAAGAATGCGACTATCGACTGGGCGATGAAGGAAAGCACCCGGGCCAAGCTAATGGTCATAGTAAGGCGTACTTTAACAAAATACGGCTACCCGCCGGACAAGCAACAAAAAGCCGTTGACACAGTGCTTAAGCAGGCGGAATTACTGGCGGATTATTGGGTGGACAGGTGATCAGGTGTCTCTATCAAAGCACCAAACAACCTTCCTTAAAGAATTAAAGAATGCCGCCCTTTCTTTGGGGACTGAAGGCAAATGTCTCACGTTTCTGATTCGTGAATTATCTGCCTTTTTGAGAGCCGAAGAATTTTAAAATCAATCAAGTTAACTGCTGCCAACCCTTTCTATTTCATTAACAACATTTAATCCCGGATGGATCTATCCGCGACAAAATCACCTTGACGCCTTGTAGAACACTTGTTCTATACTTATTTCATGACTGTTAATTTTTCATCTGACAACTGCTCGGCTTCGCCGCCATCCCAAATAAATGAACGAATCGAGGCCATGGAAAAGCCTTGCCCTGAGCTTATCCGAAGGAGGCAGCGCGGCGGGCAGCCTGGCAACCAGAACGCGCGTACCCACGGTTTTTATTCTAAATCGGCCACTCCAGAAGAACAGCAAAAGATGAGCATCGCGGCCGAGATGGAAGGGCTCGACGAGGAAATTGCTCTACTTCGCGCCAAGATTTCCGCTGCGACCGAAGATCCGTCTCAATCCAATTTCCTTCTTTTCGCAATATCCCTGCTGTCGCGGCTGCTGCGAACCAGAGAGAAGCTTGGGTACCAAAAGAGCAAAGGTCTTGACCAGGCTGTCATTGACATTATGAACACAGTCTCCTTTCCGGTCGCGCAATCGATGAAACGCATTTTGGAAAGTGAAGAAACTGCTATACCCCCTGATCATGAATGTCCTGCCAGCCCCAAAACAAACCCGAACGAATCCCCCGCCGGCAGTGAAAATGAGTCTTTTTGAACGTGGGCTGCGATTCGTTTTCCGAAAAAAAAGATGTTAACGCAAAACGAAAAACGATTCGCCCGTAAGAAACAATGCCGACAATACAGGTCCGCATACCAAAATCAAAGAAGGCAAAATGCTGGATTCCGTATCACGTACGGAATGGTTTACCGATGGATTCCTGGGATGACGCCGCCCTGGTCGGCTTTCCACGCTCAAACGAGGCCGAATCGCTTACAACTATCGAATCAGCCTCGCCCCGGACCGATTCAGCCTCATTCGTTGTCCGCCACACGCAGTTCCCTGAGCTGCCAGAACCTGCCCTGTCTTTTAAAAAGGCGAGGCCTTGCCGTAACAAGGCCTCGCCTTATGAAGTTTGCCGTCTGCTTTAAGCCTCAGCACTTTAACAATTGAATATCCTTCGCACCCGGTAAAAATCGGTAATTA
The DNA here is from genome assembly GCA_030648675.1 of Dehalococcoidales bacterium. Lineage (GTDB taxonomy): Bacteria > Chloroflexota > Dehalococcoidia > Dehalococcoidales > UBA2162 > JAUSGV01. Next base: position 3,719 of record JAUSGV010000178.1, on the reverse strand, counting down.
CAATTGCCAAGAATGCTCCCCTTAGCAGTATTCGTTTCCTATCATACTCTTTTTAGGTACGATATATTCCGCAACAGAATATCCTTCACCTGGTTACCAATCGGTCAAACAACTCGGTCGATTTGTTTAATAGTGATCAATCCTTATCGTACCCTTTTTAGGTATTATTCACGTTTCTCAACCGGTTCGCTTGCTGCTTTCCCTGTCGTTACTACGAGGCTTCGCAAACTCTCGTAAATCGGGCTTTCCTTGTTAGCCCGGTACAGTACAAAGATGCCCTTTTCCTCCCTGGCGATAATGCCGGCTCTGGTCAAACATTGTAACTCTCTTTGCACTGCACTTGTTCCGGTGCCAACCTGACGTACGATTTCATTCGTGTAAAAAGACGTATTCGGATGATTGAAAAGCAGTTCAAGTAAGCCGAGTCTTGTCTTGCCAAAAAGATACGCTGCCGCCGAATTACCTGTTCTTTTAGTATCCATGATGATCATTATAATACCTTATTTAGGTACGACCGAGTTGTAAAAAAGCATGGGCATATCAATTCGGCGTGTCGACCTCGCCAATCTAGACACTTCACCTCGAAAATCAACCTCGCGATGGGCAGATTGGCTTAACCTGGGTGGGTCTTCTCCAGTTCTGGCGGGGTAACGCAATGACGGTAACCGATACAAAATATTTAGTGGATGAGAAAGGACGTAAAAGGCCGTATTACTTGATATCAAAGAGTACTCTCGTCTGCTCGCCCGCATAGAGGAACTCGAGGACGCTCTGGACCCGGATGAAGCGATTCGCCACGAAAAGGGATTCAAGCCTTATAGCGAAGTCAGGGAAATACCTAGTAAATAGACCGCACGTAATTGGCCAAAGTTGAGCCAAATTCCTCGCGCTGCCATCGCCGCACTATTTCAGAATTAAGGTTCGCCTCGAATTCACCTGGGTCTTTCGCAATCGCCTCGAGACTTTCTCTTGGCCAAATCAGTGCCGGGTCAATATTGAGTTTAGCTCCCAGCGAGACACGCCAACTTTTTAGACTGCCGAGACGCGCGATTTGCTGCATCGTTGGCCGTTCAAAATTATTTTGTCGATTAATTTCGATTGGAGCACCTTTTTCACCCTTACGAATAGCCTCCAGCAACCCTCGCCCCATTGTTCTTTTCCTGAATTCGCTTAAGCCAAAAACGTTCGATAAGTCTTGTCCGGGATGCGACGCCAGGTTTATCAGGTATTCGTCGGGCAAAATGAAATACGGCGGCCGGCGTTCCCTTAATGCCGTTTCTTCCCGGAACCAGTAAAGACTTTTTAATATGGACAGCGCTCGTCCGTCGAGGTCTCTGGTTCCTTTCAAATATTGATACTCATTCTCTTTATCCGGCGGAACGTATCTCACTTCTTCAAGTCGCCCAAACTCTTCCATCACCCAATCTAATCTACCAAGAGTCTTGAGTTTCCTTTCAAGAATTTCCCGGATTTGAATAAGGTAGCGAACATCGCCGGAGGCATACTCCAATGCTTCGGTGGTTAGCGGTCTTTTACCCCAATCAGATTGCTGTAGCCGGGTGCTCTTGGCAATTTTCTTGCCGACAGTGCTCTCGATAATAGCCGCCAGGCTGATTTGAGAAAATCCGAGGAAACGCGCGGCGATGCTTGTGTCGAAAATCCCGCTAAAATGCAGTCCTTGATGCCGGTCAAGACAACGCACATCATAGCTGGCGTCGTGAATCACCTTTACTTGGGCCGGATTCGCCAGAATTGAACCCAGGGTACTAATATCATTTATCCTGATGGTATCAATAATATATATCCCGGTCGCAGTGGCAATCTGTACCAGGCATAGCTGTTCGGGATAACGATGCCGGCTATTAGACTCTGTATCGAGGCTAATAACATCCGAGGATAACATCTCAGCAACCATATCTTTAAGGCGGTCTGGTGTACTGATCATTTCAACTGACATTTCGCTGTTTGGCATCACAATTCTGACTTCATTCTGTGTTTAATTTTCATGATTTCAATATTCAGTGACGTACAAAGTTTTTGTTAATATAGCATACGTATCGTGGTGATGATAAATAGTTCACCGCCGCCGTCACTATGAATTGCACCCCAAAAAACAGCAGTCCCAAGCCCAGAATGGCAAACACCCATTCCTGAAGTTTCGGCCTCCAGAACCGGCGCGTCCTGTAAATGCTGAATGAAACCAGCGAAAGCCAGGCGAAATCGCACAGCCAGTGCACGACGATGAAAAACGACTACGGCATGCCCGAGCGATATCTGCACGCCCGACCAGGGCGACTTCAGCTTTTCGCCAGCGTAACGGCAAACCCGACACTGGGGTCACTATGACCGTCCCCAGGGCTATCAGCAACAGATCTCTTCAGCGATTAACCGAAAACACCCTTCCTTTTTTCCGGGTGTATTATATAATCATTACCAATAACACCCGGCGAAAAGAGGGGGTATTCTTCCGTGCGAGAAAAAAGACAACGACGCTTGCCGTCCAGAGTAACCGTCCTGGATGCCATGGGGAATAAACATACCGTAACTACCGATAAGGATGACATCAAGAAGCTGGCTTCCAGGCTCGGGCTCGATCATCCGGAACATTCTTCGGCAGAGGGTTTCACCGTTAACGCCCAGGGGTTCGATGTCGACTTATTCGTGAAGCGTGCCAACGACAGGGAACTTAAGATCTGGAAGGCACGCGGTTAGCGTTTCAGCGATGGGTAACGCACCAATAATCGACACCCACGCTCACCTGGACATGAGCGTTTACGACCAAGACCGCGACGACATGCTCGCGAGGGCGGCCGCGGCCGGCGTGGTCAATATTATCACCGTTGGTATAGACCTGGAGTCGAGCAAGCGAGCCGTCGCATTGTCCGAATGCTACCCGAATGTTTACGCCGCGGTGGGTATCCACCCGCACGACGTCAATGCCATCACGATGAACGATATCGATGCTATCGAGAAGATCGGCATGAATCCACGAGTGGTAGCTGTCGGCGAGACCGGATTGGACTTTTACCGGGACCTTTCTCCGCGAGACAGGCAAATCATCGCGTTTGGATGGCACCTCGACCTGGCGGACGAAATGGGGCTGCCGGTCATCATCCACTGCCGGGAGGCGGCAAACGAACTGCTGCAAATACTCCGCGAGCGGGTTGTCGAACGTCCGGGTATTGGACAATACCGCGGGGTTATCCACTGCTTCAACGGGGACGCCGCGACGGTTCAGGCATACCTGGACATGGGGTTTCATATCTCGCTGGGAGGGTACATCGGGTACCCGAAGTCGACTGCTCTGTATGAGGTGATTAAGGGAATTCCGAGGGACAGGATGCTTACCGAGACGGACTGCCCCTTCCTGCCGCCGCAGGACTACAGGGGAAAGCGAAACGAGCCGGCGTATTTGCGTCTCACGGTGAAAAAGCTGGCGGAGATAAGGAAAGAGACGTACGAAGATGTGGCGAGGGTGACGACGGAAAATGCGAGACGGTTATTCGGGATTACGGCGAATAACCAGTAACCAAGATACAAGATACAATAATCCAAAAAATCCCAATGACCAAATTGCTAATAGCCAACGTTTATATAGATTGCTTGTATCTTAAAACGACTTTCCTCTCCCTTGACGGGAGAGGATTAAGGTGAGGGTGATACGAATTACTATACCCCTCACTTACGTCTCTCCCGCAGGGGGAGAGAAAATTGCTTTT
>JAUSGV010000170.1 GCA_030648675.1 Dehalococcoidales bacterium | reverse complement strand
GAGACAGGAAGCGGAACCTGGTATTGCACCGGCAAATAAAGAAGAATGTATTTTCCCGTGTTTCTCTCAAAGGACGGGGAAGGTAATGCGTATCGCACTCGATGCCCTTAAGGGTCACAGTTTGAACGTCGAACGTTCGGGGAGCGGCCCGAATACGATCATCGCTATTCACGGTTTTACCGGAAGTGCGGCGATTTGGGACTCCTTTGTCGAGGCCGCCGGAAACGATTACAGCGTTATTCGCCCGGAATTACAGGGGCACGGCAAGTCAGATGCTCCCGACAATCCCAAAGTCTCCGACATGGAACATACCATCCAGGCACTGGCAGAGATCGCCGACCGGATGGACGTCAAACAGGCACACTGGCTCGGGTATTCGCTGGGCGGCCGCATTGCTCTGGCGGCAGCGGTTTCGCTTCAGGGAAGAGTGCTCAGCCTGACCGTCGAAAGCGCTTCCGCCGGGATCGACGATATCAAAGAAAGAAAAACACGGAAGGAAAGCGACAACGCTCTGGCGGACAAAATTGAAAAAGGATCGATACAGAAATTCGTGGATTACTGGGAGGCGCAGTCTATATTCGGGAGCCAGACCAGGCTTCCCCGGGAAATCAGGGGGAAACTTCGAGCCGAACGGTTGAAGAACTATACTAAAGGATTAGCCAACAGCCTGAGAGGAATCGGCGTGGGAATCCAAACTCCGCTATATAAAAAATTATCGAGCGTCGAATTCCCCTGTCTTTTTATCGCCGGGGAAGAGGACACCAGATATTCCGATATAGCCCGCCGTATGCACGATTCCATATCGCGAAGTCATATCTTCATCGCGATTCAAAGCGGACACGCCGTCCACCTGGAGCAACCGGAGATGTTTAACCGGGCGGTACTGCGTTTTCTCAAGATGGCCGATACCCTGCGAGGTATACCTCAAGCCCAACCGGGGAGCCAGCCGAGCCAATGACGCCGGAACTGTACTTTTTGAGCGACGCGGCATCGACCTTGAAGCCAAGCCCGGGTTTATCGGGTACTTCCAGGAAACCTTTCGCGGGCAACCATTCGCCGTCAAGAAGGTCATTCTCGAGCAATAGTGCCGTGGCTAGACCGTGGGCTTTGGGCTGCGGGGGTAAAGCGGCCGCCATATGGGCCGCGGCGGCAATGCCGATGCCTGATTCCAGGGACGATGTGATCACGACCCGGTGGCCGCGTTCCATCGCCTCTTTCGCGATGAGCAGCGATTTCCGAAAGCCGCCGAGACGGGCGGCTTTAACGATAAAAATGTCGGCCGCACCGGCGTCGAAAAGACGGTGCAAATCAAGGTATGAACCCAGCGATTCGTCCGCGGCAAGCGGTACTCGCACCATCTCACGGACTCTAGCCATACCGGCAATGTTGTCCGCTTTCACCGGTTGTTCCACGTATTCGATCTTGTACAGGGAAAAGAGTTGGATCGCTTCGATCGCCCGTTCGACGCTCCAGGCCTGGTTAGCATCAACGCGCAACAGCACTTCGGGGCCGACGGCCTGCCTCACGGTAGCAATTACCGACTCGTCCTCTTCCAGAGTGTTTTTCCCGACCTTGAGCTTGATGCAATTGAAACCCGATGCCACGGCAGCGGCCGCTTCGGCAGCCGCTTTCTTCGGTGATTCCGAGACAACAAGGGCGTTCACCGGTACAGCCGTCGGCATGCCGCCAAACAATTTGGTTAATGGAACGCCGGATTCCTGTCCGCGAACGTCTTTTAAGGCCGTTTCGAGCCCGAAAGCCAGCGGAGCCGGTAAACCCTCGACGATAAGACGATCGGCGGCATCGAGAGGGATATCCACCATCCGTGGGGCTACCTTATGTAAAGCGGCGGCGATGCCTTCCACTTCTGCCGGACTGCCGGCACCCACCGGAGAGGCTTCACCGGTGCCGATCAAACCGTCGCCGGTGCGAACAAAAATCAGCAAGCCAAATCTGGTATCGGCCGTAAAGCCGGCATTCACAAACCGCTTACGGAAAGGTACGGCATACCCGTGCCAGCCGATGCCGGTAATAGTCTTCACGAATTTATCCCCGCTGGAGGCAGCATGAACCGACCTCTGGAAGGTATTCGAGTAATCGACGTCAGCCGGATATTGGCCGGGCCTTTTTGCACCATGCTTATTGCGGACCTCGGAGCAGAGGTAGTCAAAGTAGAGATCCCGGGCTCCGGCGACCCGTCGCGGAGCATCGAGCCGACCATTAACGGCGACAGCGTATTTTTCATCAGCATTAACCGCGGTAAAAAGAGTATCACACTCGACCTGTCCAAACAAGAAGGACAGAAGACTTTCCGCGACCTTGTACAGCACTTCGACGTACTGGTTGAAAACTTCGTCCCCGGCACGATGGCACGGTTCGGGCTGGACTACGAGACGCTGAAAAAGAGCAACCCCCGCCTGATATACACCAGCATATCCGGTTACGGGCAGGACGGGCCATGGGCAAAACGTCCGGCGCTGGATATTACGGTAATGGCAAAGGGCGGGTTGATGAGCATTACCGGACTGCCCGGCGGAGAACCGCTTCGTCCCGGAGCTTCCCTGGCCGACAGCACCGCCGGCATTTTTGCCGCATTGTCGATCGTATCCGCGTTGTGGCAGAGGCAAAAAACGGGCGAAGGGCAGCATATCGACACTTCGATGCTCGACTGCCAGGTTACCATGATGGAAAACCCGATCGCCCGCTATTTCGGAACGGGGAGAATCCCAGGCCCGGTAGGCACGAGAAACCCGATGGCCGCTCCGTTCCAGGTCTTCTCCGCGAGCGACCATTATTTCGCCGCCGCGATATTCACCAACCGGCCGGAGGACTGGGAGTATTTCTGCCGCGTTATGGGACGTCCCGACCTGGGCGAAGACGCCCGTTTCCGGAGCAACAACGACCGAAACCGGAACGTCGATAGTCTGACCGAGCTTTTGCAAACCACTTTCAGCACGAAACCCGCCGCACACTGGCTCCGGGTCTTTACCGAGGCCGGTATCTCCTGCGCTCCGGTAAACAACGTGAAAGAAGTAACGGAAGACGAGCAAGTGCTCTACAGGGGTATGATAGCCGCAATTCCTAATGCTTCCACAGGTACGTGGCGGGTGGCCAACACCCCGTTTAAAATGAGTGAGAGCACGACGGGGCCGGCGGGAGCGGCACCGGGGCTGGGGGAACACACGAATAGTATCCTGCGCGAAATGCTGGGGTTGTCGGATAAAGAGATTGAAGATTTAAGGAAAAAGGGCGCTATCTGATGCTCGTAAATGTCATTGCGAGACCATTCCGCCAAAATCGGAAGGCGAAGCAATCCAAGCGGGGTACCGGTCAAACGTCCTGGATTCCGGCTTTCGCCGGAATGACAACTGTGCAGAAAATGTATGTATTTAGCGAGGTGAGCCATGACCAAAACTTTTAAAGATATCGTCTACGAAAAACACGACAACGCTGCCTGGATCAGCATCAACCGTCCCAAAGTGCTGAACGCTTTTCGTCCGCTCACTATCGACGAAATGGTCGAGGCTTTCCAGGACGCGTGGAACGACAGCGACATCGGGGTGGTGGTGCTAGGCGGCAAAGGGCATTTCTGCGTCGGCGGCGACGTCAAATTGCGGGCCGACAGCGGCTATAAGGATGAAAGCGGCAAAATACGCCTGACCGTAACGCATTTGCACCGCATGATAAGAGAAATACCCAAACCGGTCATCGCGATGGTCGACGGCTATGCCATAGGCGGCGGGCACGTGCTCCATGTCTTGTGCGACCTCACCATCGCTTCGGAAAAGGCGATATTCGGCCAGATAGGCCCCAAATACGGCAGCTTCGACGGCGGGTTCGGTGCGATTTACCTCGCCCGCATCGTCGGCGAAAAAAAGGCACGCGAGATCTGGTACCTCTGTAAGCAATACACCGCCCAACAGGCAAAAGAAATGGGGCTGGTCAATACCGTAGTCCCTCCCGAGCAACTCGAGGAAACAGTAGTTTCCTGGGCAAAAGAACTATTGCAGCGGGGGCCGACCGCCCTGCGTTTTCTGAAGCAGGCTTTCAACGCCGATACGGACCACGTTTGGGGGATTCAGAACCTAGCCCACGGAGCGAATGCTTTTTATTACGGTACGGAAGAAAGCAAGGAAGGGAAAAACGCCTTTCTCGAAAAAAGACAGCCCGATTTTTCCCGCTTCCGGGAGCACCCGTGGTAGAACGCAAACTGTCATCTCGGCGACAATATTAAAAAATCCTTCCGACCCTTGTCATTCCCAACTTGATTGGGAATCTAGATGATGAAAACGTACTATGTGTATATCCTGGCTAGTAGACGGAATGGGACTCTATACTGCGGAGTCACAAACGACCTGCTTCGGCGAGTATTCGAGCATAAAAACGGACTGGGTGGGGGTTTCACGAAAAAATACGGCGTTCATATGCTCGTTTGGTACGAAGCGTGTAACAGTTAGAATCAGCTATTGAGCGGGAAAAGGACATAAAGCGATGGTACCGGCGCTGGAAGCTTGAATTGATCGAAGAAGAGAATCCTTCATGGGACGATCTTTACGAAGAATTGGTAAGGTAGCTGGATTCCCGCTTTCGCGGGAATGACAGTTTGAAACAGCGATTTGTAATTAAGGAAAATGACATTGAATAAACTCCACATCTGGATACGGGCCTCTCGTCCATTCACGCTACCCGGGGCAATAGCCCCCGTCCTGGCAGGAACTGCCCTGGCGTTCAGTGAGGGCAAAGGCAACTTCTGGTTTTTTTTGCTCGTCCTTATCTCCAGTCTCCTCGTTCAGATCGCGACTAATCTGGTCGACGAATACGCCGACCATGCCCGCCCGGAGGGAAAAAGGAAACTGCTCGCCCCGTACAAAGTCATCGCCCTCGGGCTATTGTCTCCCACAGCCGTAAAACGCGGGGCGATGGTATGTTTCGGCATTGCCACGGCCATAGGGATTTATTTGATCGTTCACTCCGGTTGGCCCATCCTGGTAATATGCCTTGCCAGCATCGCCGTAGCCTACTTCTACTCCGCCGGCACAATACCGCTGGGGAAGATGGGGCTTGGGCAACCGCTGGTCTTCGTCTTCATGGGGCCGGTCATGGTCATGGGCTCGTATTTCGTCCAAACAAAATCGTTTACCATTGATTCCCTGTGGCTTTCGATCCCGATGGGCTGTACGGTAACCGCGATACTGGCGGCCAACGACCTGCGCGATTTCGAAGAAGACCAAGCCGGCGGGAAACGGACGCCGGTGACCACGTTCGGGCGCAATTTCGGACGCTGGGAGTGGGCGATACTGGTAATCGCCGCGTTTTTAGCCGTCATCGTAATGGCGGCGGTGAAGATACTTCCGCTCACGAGCCTGTTATCGCTTGCAGCCCTACCTTTGGCCATCGTAGCATTTCGCCTGGTACGCAGCGGCCGTGAACGCCCGCAGTTGGCCCCGGCTTTACCGGCAACAGCACGTTTCCACGGATTGTTCGGAGCTTTGCTGGCATTGGGGATATTTTTGGCGTTGTGTAAATCCTTATAGTACTTATAGTACAATAATAGTGGCCACGGTTTGTCCATTTGGTCGAGCACCAAATTGCACATAGCCGGCTGATGAGGAACATTATTGTATCCGCTTGGGCATTTGGGTATCGCACTTACAGCAACAAGGCTTATCGGCTACGTTGGCTACAAAGTCAAGGCAGGCATAAGCCATCAGCCTGACGAGCTAAGATTTGAGAATGTTTCCGAGCGTGCCAAAAAGTGGATTTCCAGGTCTCTCGATACCCGTTTTCTGCTTCTGGGAGCAGTCCTTCCGGATATAATCGACAAACCCTGGGGACTGCTTCTTATGAAACCGTCGATTGCCTCCGGACATTTTCTTTGCCACACACTTCTTTTCGCCCTCATTCTATTTGCTATCGCCGTGATCTCCCGCGGCCGGACAAAAAAAGCAATGTTCGCGCTGGCAATCGGCACTTCCTTCCACCTTCTTCTCGATTACTCCTGGCAAGACCCGCACACGCTGTTCTGGCCTTTACTGGGATGGCAATTCGACAGGGGAACATCCGGAAGCTTCATGCAAGCGTCACAGGACGCCTTTCACTGGTTGGTGACCTCGCCGGATTTTATCCTGGGTGAAGTAATCGGCGGCATATCGCTTCTCATAACCTTCGGGCGCCTTAACAAAGAAGGCTGGCGAAGGTTTATCAAGAGCGGCCAATTGTAGTCCGATCGTTCCTCATCGCAAATATCGTTCAATGAATTTTACGAAACAGGAAGTGTTTGTTTTAGCGATGGGTGAAGGATTCGTACTATTGAAGCCCGAAGAATGCTATTCATCACCTTGTGTGCCGCGTTTGAGCATGGACATGACATCGCCAAGATCGAAACGCCTGTCAGAACGCCTACCCAGCCTGTACGATTTCAAAGTGCCGTTATTACCCCATCGCCTTATGGTGTTGACATGTACGTGCAGTAGTCCTGCTGCCTGCCCGGTGCTTAGTAAAACGCGAGACGGGACATCGGCAATTTGCCGCTCTCCACGCATAGCAAGCCTCTTCCTTGTCTTGCCCTTGAACGCCACCCGGTTAATTATTGTCTTCAAACGACTGTCACGCTTTTAGCCAGATTTCGGGGGAAATCTATCGGACAGCCTCTGAATTTGGCTGCGTAATACGCCAGCAACTGTAAAGCCACCACATTCACAACAGGCGCGAATATGCCCGACGTATGGGGGAGTTTAATAACAAAGTCGGCAATCGATGCAATAGAATCGTCCCTTTCATCAGCCAGAGCTATGACGGGCGAGCCTCTGGCTTTAATCTCTTTCACGGTGCTTACCATCGACCCGTACACTTCTTCCGGAGTTACCAGAGCCACTACTGGGGTCTTTTCATCCAATAAGGCAAGCGGCCCATGTTTCAATTCTCCAGCGGCATACCCTTCCGCATGAATGTAAGAAATCTCTTTGAGTTTCAATGCCCCTTCAAGTGCAGTCGGATAATTTATTCCCCTGCCTACGTAGAATGCGGTGCTACTCCTGGCTAAAATGTTCGCACATTCCGCTATTTCTCTTTCGGTTTCGAGTACCCGCTGCACAATCACATTCAAACTTCTGAACTCTTTCAACAGCCGCTCACGTGTGGCCGTGTCCAGTAATTTTGAGGTAAAAGCCATTTTAAATAGTTCAATTAATTGTGCCATGTAGCTTTTTGATGCTGCCACGCTCATCTCAGGTCCGGCGGCAGTGTATATAACCTGATCTGCGATTCTGCTCGCCGTGCTTCCAGGCACGTTCGTGATCACGAGTATTTTCACTTGCGGCTTCTTTAACCTTTTCAGAGAAAGCAGCACGTCGGCGGTTTCGCCTGATTGGGTCAAACCAATCACGACAGGAGAAGAAATAATCCTGCCTCGCTGCATGAATTCGGACGCGGATTCAACTCTAACCGGTATTCCCAGCAATTCTTCAAAGATGTATTTGCCGACCAGGCAGGCGTTATAAGAAGTGCCGCACCCAAGCATCGTCAGGCCGCTCAAATTTGAATCAATCAGGCTATCTTTTTCTTCTTCCTGGCTCCCGAAAAATCCGGATAATGAATCTTTGATCACATCGGGTTGTTCGTGGATTTCTTTGATCAAAAAATGATCGTAACCATTTTTTTCGACCTTGGACCGGTCCCAATTGACGTGGTGAACGGTTCTATCAGCAGCGGCTCCGTTTTGCTCTATTAAGACTCCGTCTTTTGAGATAACGGCAGTGTCTCCATCTTCCAGATAAATCACATTGTCGACGTATTCAAGAAGCGCCGGGACATCCGAAGCGATAACGGTTTCATTATCACCAATGCCAACCACTAAAGGGCTTTCTCTTCTGCTTACCAGGAGCTTATCGTATTTTTCAAACAATACGGCAATGGCGAAACTTCCTTCTAACCGGGTAAGAGCGGTTTGAAACGCGCCAATCGGATCGCCCTGATAATACTTTTCGATAAGATGAGGAATCACTTCGGTATCCGTGTCTGAAACAAACGTGTGGCCTTCTTTTAACAGATGCAATCTAAGTTCTTCAAAGTTGGAAATTATGCCGTTATGGACAACTGCTACTTTGCCAGTACAATCAAAATGGGGATGAGCATTAATCGCCGTAGGCTTGCCGTGAGTCGCCCATCTGGTGTGTCCAATGCCGAGCGATCCCTCTAACGAAGGCAATTCCGCTTTTAAAGCTTCCACCCTGACAGCATCTTTAAAACCCCGTAAATGGCCGTTATTGACCGCGATTCCGCAAGAATCGTAGCCACGGTATTCCAGTTTGCTCAAGCAGTTCAAAAGGACCGGCTGAGCCTGACGATAACCGATGTAACCCACGATCCCGCACATAGTTTCACATTAAATCGACAATTCAAGGGAGTCAACGAACATAAACTACCTTTAGATACAATCCTTAACCCTACGGACTAATAGGGAGTAATACGCAGATGTTATTTTACCGGCATAGTCAATGCTCGGGTCGTAAAATAGTAACGGGTTTTTGTTGGAATAGTTACGTTTAGATACTTGTTGTTAAACGGCACGGGAACGTTAAATGTAACTGTAACAAATCGAAAACGGGGCGAAATATGGAAACGTTAATAAACAACAATGCCGGAAGCACAAGTCCTACGATGTTTGAAGGCCACGTTCACATCGGCAGTGGTCATGTCATTCAGGAAAACGTCATTCTCGGAGCCAACTCGGGCGACGGCCAATTGACTATCGGCGACAATGCCCTTATACGCTCCGATTCGATTATCTATTCTAACGTAAAGATCGGTAACAATTTCAGAACGGGGCACCGGATACTGGTAAGAGGGGACACCTGCATAGGTGACAATGTCCTCATCGGCACGGACTCGGTAGTGGACGGGCATTGCAGGATCGGCAACAACGTCAGTATTCAGACTAATGCCTATGTAACTGCGTTCACCACTATCGAAGATAATGTGTTTATAGGTCCGTGTGCGGTAACAACGAACGATAAGTACATGGCCTACGGCAATACGCTGGCCGGCTGCACGATCAAGAATGGTGCGCGGATAGGGGCCAACGCCACCATACTTCCCGGCGTGGTCATAGGCGAAGGTGCCGTAATCGGTTCAGGTTCTGTGGTCACAGCAAACGTCCCGGCGGGAGCAACGATGGTGGGCAATCCAGCCAGGCCAATTGCCCACTCAAGTAAAAGGTCTCGAATTGCCGTAATAGGTATGGGATATGTCGGCATTCCAGCGGCAGCGCTTCTCGCCGAAGCAGGGTACAAAGTTACCGGGATTCAACGGAGATCGCAGAGATCCGGATGGAAAATCGAATGCCTGAATGAGGGTAGTTGCCCGATAGGAGGCAACGAGCCGGAGTTACCGGATATATTGAAGAGGGTGGTCGAGCGGGGTAATTTCAGAGTAACTGATGATTATTCCGGCTTGAAAGAAGCGGATATTATTTTAATCGATGTTCAAACAGCGATAGGTATCGACCAGGTTCCACGCTACGAATCGCTAAAAGAAGTTTGCCACAGCCTGGGCAAGATGCTTCGGCCTGGAGTCAACGTTATTATCGAATCAACTGTCGGCCCCGGGACAACGGAATACGTCGTCAAACCTATTCTTGAAGCGGAGTCGGGACTAAAAGCAGGGCTGCCCCACGGATTCGGCCTGTGTTTCTCATACGAACGAGTCATGGTAGGCCGGCTCATTCACAACATCAGGGAATATCCGAAGGTTGTCGGCGGAATCGATGCTGAAAGTGCCAGAGTCGCCATGGAGATGTATAAGACAATCGTAAAAGGTGGCGTCTATACAACGGATATAACGTCCGCTGAAGTTGCCAAGACCGTGGAAAACGCTTAC
>JAUSGV010000154.1 GCA_030648675.1 Dehalococcoidales bacterium | reverse complement strand
GTTGATCCAGGTAGTCGGGATGCTCGTTCTTTTCAACATCGTTTATGCCCTTACCGCCTGGCCGGCGGGAATACTTTCCGACAGGGTGGGGCGTAAGCGGCTTATAATCCTGGGCTGGTCCATTTATGCCCTGATCTACCTAGGTTTTGCTCTGGCCTCGAATGTTTGGCAAACATGGCTGTTGTTCGCCGGTTACGGTATTTATTACGGAGCATTCCAGGGGGTTGGCAAGGCTTTTGTCGCCGACCTCGTCCCGGCGGAAAGAAGAGGGACTGCCTACGGGCTGTACAACGGCGTAATGAGTCTTTTCCTTTTGCCCGCCAGTCTTATGGCCGGGTGGTTATGGGACGCCTTTAATCCTGAAGTGCCATTCTACCTGGGTGCCGCCCTGTCTTTCATCGCGATGCTGGGTGTTGTCTTCCTGGTCAAGGAACCACGGGACTTATCTTCGAAATATCACCAATAACCAGGGCCGGAGCCGAGAGCCGAAATCGTTTGCTATAACCTGCTATGCTTCCGGCTGATAACCCTTATCTTCCGGCAGATTGCGTTTGCCTGCCTCCGCCACCGCCATCTCATCGCAGCGTTCATTTTCCGGACTGCCGTTGTGGCCTTTCACCCACTGGATATCGATTTCGTGTCTGCCGCAAAGGTCCAGAAGTCTTTTCCACAAGTCGGCGTTGGGTACCGCGTGACCGCCCTTTTTTATCCACCCGCGGGCGCGCCAGCCTTCCGTCCAGCCTTTGGTGATGGAATTGACCAGGTATTGCGAGTCGCTGAAAAGTTTTACCTTGCTATTTGACGGCAGCGTTTCGAGAGCGACGATAACTCCCATCAATTCCATCCGGTTGTTCGTGGTCAACCGGAATCCTCCGGATTTTTCCCAAACACGCCCCTGATACTTGAATAGGATGCCATAGCCGCCGGGACCCGGATTAACCGAGCAGGCACCGTCGGTCCATATCTCAAGTTCAGCTCCCGGCTTCAACAACGAGGCTATATCGCTTGATTCGGCTTTTGGGAGGGCAACCGCCGCTGCAGAAGAAATTGATTTTGGAGTCTCACATTCTTCCGCAATCTGGAAAAATTGGCCGGTAATTTCGAGCAGTTTCTCCCGCTCTTTGACGTCGACCGACCAGGTCTTCTTTTCCGGATTCCAGCGGCGGGACGTCGTGCCTGCCTTCAGTTGGACCACGAATCCGGCATGGTACGGTGTGGTAATGCTGATCTTGTTGCCGGAATACGATAAATAAGCAGTATCTTTAACACTGTTAATTTTGCTTTTTTCTTCCAATGCGGCTCCTGTTACTTTTAATTGAGGAATATTGTATCAGATGTTATCGCTGAGGAATCATTCGGCTGAAGAACGACAGAGAATCCAGGATTGGGGGACATTTCCCTCTTTTGTAAAGAGGGATGAAGGGAGATTTTACACGAAAAAGAAGAATCCCTCTTAATCTCCCTTTACCAAAGGGAGAACGGAGAGCGGTCGTAAACGGAAGTCCCCGTATTGCCGTTAAGGCGCGTACAAAATCCGGCCGCAAGAACCGCACCGCACCAACTGGCCGCTCCGTACACGGTGCGTATCCGTTACCGATAGGGCAATGCGGCAGCCGGTGCAAATCCCCCGTTCCACCGGCACCACCGCTTTTCCTTTTGCCCGTTTCACGTCTTGATAAGTGTTTAGGGCGGAGGGTTCGATGCCGTCTGCCAACTGCTGCCGTCGCCGCGTTACCTCGGCCAGCACTGCCCTGACATGCTCCAAATCGGCCGACAACTGCTCTTTTTGCCGCTGCCATCCTTCTTCCACAACCTGGGACTCCTTTTCGGCAAAATTCACCCGCTTGCCGACCTGCTCGGCCTGATCCATGATTTCGAGTTCACGGGATTCAAGCTTGTTGCGGTTGGCTTTCAGGATCTCAAATTCGCGCTGCAAATTGGACAGTTCTTTGGGATTACGAACGCGTCCGCTGTAGAGCTCTTCTTCGACTCTTTTCAGTTTGGCGTTGATGGAGCCGGCGTCGAGCTCTATGGAGCGCTGCTGCTTCTTCAGTTCTGCCAGGCGTTGGCGTTCCCCGGCCAGCTGGCTTCTCACCGCCGTCAGGGCTTCGCTGCCTTCAAGCTGATGCATAATGCCGCTAACCGCCTTTTCCGCGGCTTCAAGCTCAATATCGACTTCCTGGAGTTGAAATAGCTGTCTGGCGATACTCATATCGTGTATATTTCGTCCGAAACGGCCAAGATTATGTCTACCGGCAAATCTTGGAACACCTTCTTGATGTCCTGAGCTATTTCCGGTTCGAACTCGGGGTTCCGATGTGCCGCCAGTACCCGCGGCAGATATCCCTTTTGACGTTGGAATTCTTCTAATTCTTCCCGCAGCAGACTGGGGCACAAATGACGCGATTCCCGGGCAAATTCAAGCAGGCGGTCCGGCACAGTGAGTTCGGTAACGAGCAAATCCGGGGAGATGTTTCGCCAGACGTCGGCCAGACCGGGACCGGTATCGCCAGTGTAGAACAACCGTTTACCATTTTTTGTTATCTCATACCCGACCGAAGACGGATGATGGGGAATCTTCACAGGCAGCACGTGGTATTTACCGGCCGCGAATGGTTCCAGGGCACGGACTTTGTACAGTTCGAGAGCGGGTTTTTCGAAGTGCGTTGTACCGTGAATGAAGTCCGGATAGATCTTGCCGTCGGAAAAGCGGCTGGAAAAGAGATCCAGCGTTTCTTTCGTTCCGTAAATCCGGATCGCCTTAGCCGGCAGCACGTTGTTGAAAGCGAGCGCAGGTAATTCCCTGATATGGTCGTAGTGGCCGTGAG
The DNA here is from genome assembly GCA_030648675.1 of Dehalococcoidales bacterium. Lineage (GTDB taxonomy): Bacteria > Chloroflexota > Dehalococcoidia > Dehalococcoidales > UBA2162 > JAUSGV01. Next base: position 1,479 of record JAUSGV010000154.1, on the reverse strand, counting down.
AGAGCAGCACCGCCTCGATTTTTCGCTGTTCCTCAAAAGTAAGCTGCGAGGCAATGCTGCCGGCATCCACTCCCAGGACACCGTCGATAAGGAAACAGGTGTACCGGGAATTGCTGGACAGAGTATTATGCGTCCCGAGAAACCTGATATTCATTGTTAAACGGTCAGTTCCGCGACCGTCCCGGCGTCCAGCTTTCGGATTATGGCAGCCACCAACTCGACCGTGTTGTCGAAGTCCTGGCGGTGGATTATTCCGCCGTGACTGTGAATATGCCGCGTCGGAATGGACAACACGACGGTAGGTACGCCGCTCTTATGCAGATGTATCGGTCCGCCATCCGTCGCCCCGCCTTCCATAGCGGAAACCTGAAGCGGAATGTTACTGGCTTTGGCCGTATCGATAACGAGATCGCGCAGCTTAAGATTCGGGATCATCCGGGCATCGTAGGCAAGTAGCGTCGGGCCGCCGGCGAGCTTGACCGCCGATTCTTCGGGTTTTATCCCGGGAACATCGCCGCATATCTCCACTTCAAGAATGATCGCAACATCGGGGTCGATGACTTCAGCACTGGTCGTAGCACCTCTGGCGCCGACTTCTTCCTGTACGGTCGCTACCGAAAACAGGGTGTTGGGATGTCCCTCCTTGCCCAGCTTCTTCATTGCCTCTATAGCGATGGCAACACCGACACGGTCGTCGAACGCCTTGGCCAGGTATGTCTTTTTGTTGGCGAGAATGGTAAATTCGCTGACCGGGATTATCGGGTCGCCCACCCGGACTCCGGCCTCCTCTACCTCTTCCTGTTTGGTTGCACCTATATCGATATACATGTCCTTCTTTTCGACCACCTTCATGCGTTCCTCCCGGGAGAGGAGGTGCGGCGGCTTGGCCCCGATTATTCCCGTAATACTTCCTTTGTTGGTCTTGATAACAACGCGTTGTCCCAGCAGCACTTGGTCCCACCAGCCGCCGAGGGGAGTAAATCGGATGAAACCTTCTTTCGTGATGTATTTAACCATGAAGCCGATCTCGTCCATGTGACCGGCGACTAAAATCCTGGGTTCTCCGGCGCTGCCAGTTTTCTTACAAATCAGGCTTCCGATTTTATCCTGGGAAATTTCCCCGAACTCCTGAAAGTATCGCCGGATAACATCGCGGATCTCCCGCTCGTAGCCGGGAACGCCGCTCGCTTCCGTCAACTCTTTCAGAAGGCTCTCTACTTCGTCCATCAATTCCTCCGTAATTCTCTTACACGCCTATTTTACCATAGCCTTGAACCAATTAAGTGCCCCGAACGCGTCGGGACATCTCCCGATTTCGTCCCTCATACGGGATGCCGAATGAAGATAATGAATCGGCACCGCATGACTTTTAGGAATCGGGACAATCTCGGTAATCCTTCCACTTGACATTCCGTACTTGATACGGAATCCAGCCGTTTTTCCCTCTTTCGTAAAGAGGGATTAAGGGAGATTTTTTGG
>JAUSGV010000142.1 GCA_030648675.1 Dehalococcoidales bacterium | reverse complement strand
CAGCAGTAAGTCCCGCCACCAGTCGAGCCATAGCGATAACCTTTCCGGTATCGACTGTTTACCCGTCCAATGAGCGACATAATCGAACCGAGTTTCATAATCGGCTCCGATGATGGTGAGTAATTCGTCCAACAGTTCGGTGCGATGCTGTAAAACACCGTCGTTCAGGGCAGCAGCCATAGCCCAACCGGGACAGCCATGCGACAACCGGGCTAGAAGCTTCGCTTTGTCGGGGTCTATACCCCGCTCTTTTATGAGGGCTTTTTCCATGTTGTCCGCGGGCATCGGCAGCAGTTCGATTCTCTGGCAGCGGGAAATGATTGTTGCCGGTATCCGGTGTTCGTCAGAGGTCAGCAAAATAAAGACTACCTTCGGCGGCGGCTCTTCCAGCGTCTTTAGCAGGCGGTTTGCTGCCCCGATCGAAAAGATTTCCGCCTGGTCGATGATGAATACCTTATGTTTTCCTTCGAAAGGCGGCAGGTTGGACGAGTGCTGCAGTTGTTCTATCTGGTCGACGCTTATCTTCGTCTTCGATTCATTTTCGGACTCGCCTTCCGGTAAAACAATGGTTTGGACATCAGCGTGTTTGCCCGCGGCGATGCGCTGGCAGGAGGGGCACTGCCCGCAAGGACGTTCCTCAGCCTCGCAATTCAATGCCTGGGCCAGGTTGATGGCGAGCGCCATCTTCCCCACGTGCGGCGGTCCGGCGAATAAATAGGCGTGTGCACGGCTTCCCTTCGCCAGGCCACGCTTAAGTAGTTCGACTGCTCTTTCCTGACCGATTATTTGCCACATATTACGAATGACCAATAACCAAGATACTCCGATTCGTAAACCTCATACGGAGCCTCGCTACGGCTCCGCAAACACCAAACAACATTCAAATTACCATAACCAAAAAACCATTCCGGCGAAAGACAAAGTTCCCGCATTTATCGGGACCGGAATCCAGAGTCTCGTCATTGCGAGATTCTGCTGCTAGCGGAACCGAAGCAATCTCGGCCTACTATTGTCATTCCCGCGAAAGCGGGAATCCAGCGTTATCCCCACCTTCTGGATTCCGTGCCTGCACGCAGAAGTGCGTTATGGCACGCAGGCGTGTCAAGCCATGTCCTGAACGGAGTGAAGGAACGGAATGGTTTCAAAATGTTTTGTTTTTTGGATTTGTTTCGGATTTCGTGCTTTTTACACGATGTCTCCTCTAATCAAATCCTCTAGCGTCTCTCGGCGCCGAATCAGCCGCGCTCTTCCTTCATTTACCATGACAATGGCGACCTTGAACGAGGCATTGTAATTGCACGCCTGCGGTATGCAGTAAGCCCCGCAGTCGGGTACCGCCAGGATATCGCCTGCTTCCGGCCGTGCCAGGGGCAGGTCCTTAATTAAAATATCGCCTGATTCACAGAACTTGCCGGCGATGGTGAACTTGCCGGCTTCTTTCGCTTTCACCCTGTTGGCAAGCAAAGCTTCCTGTACCGCGCCGTAGAGGGCCGGCCTGATGTTGTCGGCCATCCCGCCGTCGACGGAAACATATGTCCTTACTTCCGGGATGTCCTTCACCACCCCGACGTTGTAAAGGGCGACTCCGGCCCTCGCCACCACCGACCTTCCCGGCTCGATGAAAAGCTTGGGTAGCGGCAGGCCGTGACGCTTACACTCCTGCTTCACTTTGTCCGTTAAAGCCTCAGCGAAGTAGGACGCCGGGGGGGCCGGAGGAGTGTCCAGATTGTATTGCACGGCGTAACCGCCGCCTATGTCGAGTTCATGCAGGGCGAAGCCTTTCTTCCGCTTCATTTCCGCGGCCAGATTCAGGATATATTCAATGGCTTGCAAATACGGCTCGGTCTCGTAGATTAACGATCCGATATGGAAATGCAAACCGGTAAGGTTAAGATTCGGCAGCGACATCGCGGTGGCTATGGCTTCTTCCGCCGTCACCAGCGGGAATCCGAACTTGCTGTCGATATTCCCCGTGACGATATTCGCGTGCGTATGCACGTCCACTCCGGGAGTGATGCGCAGCAAAATGGTAGGCCGGCGGTCCTTTTCTCCGGACAGTTTGTCGAGCATCTTTAATTCGTGGAAGTTGTCGACGACGATGCGGCCGACGCCGCATTGCAGGGCTTGTCTTAGTTCGTCGGCCGACTTATTATTCCCGTGAAAAAAGGTATTCTCCAGCGGGAAATCGACGGACGCGGCGATGCCCATTTCGCCGCCGGAAACGATGTCCATCCCCAGTCCCTCTTCCTTTATCAGGTTGGCCATGGCGCGGCATAAAAAAGCCTTGGCGGCATAAAGCACGGTCGTGCCGGGATAACGCTTGTTGAATTCGGTCTTGTACTCGGTACACTTGTTGCGCAGAGCGGCCTCGTCAAAAACATAGAGCGGGGTGCCGAATTCCTTCGCCAACTCGACGGTATCGCAGCCGCCGATGACTAGATGTCCCTGCTTATTTACCCCGGTATTTTCCGGGAACAAAACCAGCCTCGGAATATTCTCAGTCAAGGTATCCTCCTCAGAGGTCAATATTAACAGCGGGTCGATTGTTAAGTCAACGAAAAAGGAGAGTTCGTCAATGTTGAAAAAGGAAAATATATAGCAGGGTGATGAAAAAAGGGATCCAACGTTTTTCCTCTCCCTTTCGCAAAGGGAGATTGAGAGGGATTTTGAGCCTGTACCGCCCCTCTTGTCGCCCGTTTTCAAAGAGCAGGGTAACGAAGGAGCGTTTTTCAGCACCTACTAAAGCGAATTTATGAGTAGCTTTGCTAAGGGTTAGCTTGCAATGGCATAATTACAAAATGGCGGTTAAGAAGAACACATTTCACATAGTTTCTCTCGGTTGCGCCAAGAATTCCGTTGATGCGGATTCCATGGCTCAACTGCTGATTAATGCGGGCTATGACCTGGTGATTGACCCGCGCCGGGCATGCGTCATTATCGTCAATACCTGTGGTTTCATCGGCCCGGCTAAAGAAGAGTCGTTCGACGCGCTCGCCGAGATGGCGGCCAACAAGAAAAGCGGCCAGGTGCTCATTGCCGCCGGCTGTCTGACGCAGCGTTACGGCGGTGAGGTTACCCGGCGTGTCGCCGGTATCGATGATATCCTCGGTACGCGCCGCTGGATGGATATTGTCGATGTCGTGGAGAGCCGGTGCGGCGCCGGGCACAGCGAATCCCGCTACCAGCTATCCGGCGCTACCGCTGTCGGCAGTGACGAACACGGTGCTTCGCGCGTTTCCGTAGAGGGGGCTAGCGCCTATCTGAAGATTGCCGACGGCTGCCGCCGCTCGTGTGCTTTCTGCATCATCCCTTCGATAAAGGGCCCCGCCGTCAGCCGTCCGATGGAGTCTATTCTGGCCGAAGCCTGCTCCTTACAGGATATGGGTGTGCGGGAGATTATCCTGATTGCCCAGAACACCACCGATTACGGCTATGATCTGGGCTTGAAGAATGGGCTGGCTCACTTGCTAACGAAAATGACAGACGCCGTCCCCCGGATCGATTGGATACGGGTCTTGTATGCCTACCCCAGTGGTGTCACTAACGAGTTGATCGAAGTTATGGCTACCCATAAACAGTTGGTCCATTACCTCGACTTGCCCTTGCAGCACGCTCACCCGTTGACGCTGCGCCGGATGCACCGGCCATCGAATGTTGATTGGGTACGTAAAACTCTGGGGAAAATGCGTAAAGCTATGCCTGACCTGGCGCTTCGCACCACATTCATCGTCGGCTACCCTGGAGAGACTGAGGAAGAATTCCAGACCCTGCTGGATTTTGTTGAAGAGATCAGATTCGATAAAGTGGGTGCCTTCAAGTTCTCTTTCGAGCCGGGTACGGCAAGCGAGAAACTGGGAGACCCCATCCCGGACGAACTAAAAGAAGAACGTATGAAGAGGTTGATGGAGAAGCAGCAGGCTATCTCTCTCGAACGTAACCGGCGGTTCGTCGGCCGCACTTTGGATGTATTGATTGAAGGTGCCGGAGACGACATGTCGATCGGCCGCAGTTACCGTGACGCTCCCAAGATCGACGGCCTTGTCCTGGTCAAAGGTCAAATCCCCGCGGGACAGTTAGTCCCGGTACGCATTGAAAACGCCATGGTCTACGATCTGAGCGGTGCGGCGGCCGAATTTGAACCTAACGGACTGCGCGTTTAAGTGTAACAGCATTTTTGCTGATTCTAATTTTCCCGGCTTTAGCCAATGTTTGCTCCACAAAACGCTGCGGAATATCGACAAATGTATGCTCGTCGAAAATGCTTATATTACCTATGGCGCTGCCGGGAAAATTACCATGGTAGGATAACATGCCGACGATATCGGCCGGCCGTACACCGCGAGATTTTCCCGCGCTGAGAGTCATCCGTACCATTCCTTTCTCACATTTAGCGTCGCCAGCATCGCGGCCGTTCTCCTTCCTGCTGCGCTGGTTTTCATACCTGACCTTTTGCGGCCGCTCTTCCCTTGTCTGGCTTATCTCTGTCAAAGGATTGTTTTTTTCTTCTCCGCGGGCAAGGTTAAGGGCGACGGCCGCTATCTTAAGCGGATTGTGACCGTCTTCAACCAGCCGCGTGACCAATTGCAGTTCCTTCTGATAGTTGCCGCTCTCCAAACCGGCCGTTATTTGTTTCCGTAACTGGTCTTCCCGGTGTTTCTCGATATTATCTATAGTCGGTATCGGCATCTGAGTGATTTTCTGTTTCGTAAATCCTTCTATCCGGTGCAAACGCCACTGTTCCTTGTGTGTAATCAGGGAAATGGCTATTCCCGTCTTGCCGGCCCTGCCGGTGCGGCCGACGCGGTGCACGTATAATTCGGGGTCTTGCGGCAGGTCGTAATTGAATATATGTGAAATATTTTCGATATCCACTCCCCGGGCTGCCATGTCC
>JAUSGV010000151.1 GCA_030648675.1 Dehalococcoidales bacterium | reverse complement strand
ATGAATATCGACCCAATGAACATAATACCCGGTGTCGTCGAGACCGGACCTCGAGGGGAAAGATTCTGGGACATTTACTCGCTCTTGTTGCGAGAGCGGATAATAATGCTCTTCACGCCTATTAACGATGCTGTCGCGAACACGATCATCGCCCAGCTCCTTTACCTCGACCGCGAGGACCCTGATAAAGATATCAACATGTACATTCAAAGCCCGGGTGGTGTCATTACCGCCGGTCTGGCGATTTACGACACCATGCAACTGATTCGTCCCCAGGTATCAACCATCTGCGTCGGTATGGCTGCCAGCATGGCTACGGTACTGCTCTGCTCCGGTGCCAAGGGCAAGAGATATGCATTACCCAACGCCACCATCCATATGCACCAGGCATTAGGTGGTGCTCAGGGCCAGGCAAGCGACGTTGCCATCGCTGCTAAAGAGATAATGCGCGTGCAGGACTTGATTCGGAGTATAATCGCGAAGCACACCGGGCAGTCGATAGAAAAGATTTCCCACGATACCGACCGCGACTTCTATCTGAATGCCCCGCAAGCGGTAGAATATGGCCTTATCGACGAAATATTGTCCAAACCGAGTAAAGAACAGCCAAAGAAAAAATAACCGGTTTCGAGAGTCTAAAACGCGACCCTGGGTCTTTGGTAAAAAGACCCAGGGTCGCGTTTTAGCTACTCTTTCAACGAGAGATGCTAATGAGTAGCCAAATTCGCATATCAGCCAATAACCTGGAAGAACTAGTGTAGTGTCTTACAAAAGGGTTTACAGATGAGGATAACAAGTGACAACTCAAAATCCCCCTTAGTCCCCCTTTTCCAAAGGGGGAGAGTCCTTCCTCCTCTTTCGAGGGAAGCAGACAATTATGTAAATATATTTACGAGACACTACACTAGAACCATGTGTTTCAATTCGGCCAGGGGTGCGATAAGCCGACCGGACAAATTTAAACGCTTATCCGGGCGTCAATCTCTTTCGTTAAATCGTAGCCCGCGATAGTCTTGCCCCGGGCATCGACAACGTTCTTATCCGCTGTTATTTTTATTTTCCCTTCGCTGAACGCCTTTATTGTCGCCGTAATAAGGGGGAACTCGCGGGCGAGGCCGTGCTTGCGGATAATGTCGAACAGAGCGTTCCTTGCCGTTTGCGATTCAGGCGTGCCTTCCGGATACTGCTCTACGTTGCGCCAGAAACTGTCGAACACCTTCCCTCTAATAGAAAATGTGCAATAGGCGACTACAGGACCTCTGTCTAATTCCGGCGTTACCAGGTGCATCATCGCTCCGGTTGTCCAGGCTTTGGCGTCGATTAATTGCCAGATGACCTCCTGCCACGTGCCCTTCGGCCCGCCGGGAGCGGCCGGATGCAGATTGATCATGTTGTACCTGGTACATAGTTCCGGCCCCACGACCAGCATGTAGCCAGCGAGAACACAGAGATCGGGATGAAACCCTTCCACCCGCTTCATGATTTCGCGGTCGTATTCAAGTCGCCACGGCGGAATGGTCCCGGCCTTTACGCGGGAACCAAATTTTGCCTTGAATTTCTGGTAAGAAAAGCAGACCAGGGGAATTCCATAGCTTTTGACCTGATCGAGAAAGATATCGGTTTCTTCCGATTCGCCAGGATCGCGGCTGCAGAAGACAAAGTCAATCTCAGCCTTAATATCGCCGCTCTTGATGCAGTCGTTGGCGGCTTTTAGTAATGCTCTGGAACCGCCGCCTCTGGCAGTGGAGAACCAGCCCAGCTTATACGCCATGGTTACCCCTGTTATCCGGCTAAATCGATTTTCTGATGCGGGCCAGCGTGCTGCTCAGATGAACGGCAATACCGGCTTTTTGCTTGTGAAGGTTGCCCTGTCTGAGGGCGACGATAAAGTTCTCCGGCCCGCCGAATTCCGGCATTTCCACATACGTGCGTCCGATTTCGCTGGCGGAATGAGCGTCGCTGCCAGCCGTACCGGGAATGTCGTGCCTGGCGGCGAACGCTTTCGCTTTGGTATAGCAGCGGAGCAGCGTGCTTCGGGCGTTAAATATTTCCATGACATCGATTTGCCCGGCCAGCTTTTCGACGTCTTCAAGCTCCATTTTGAGCCCGCGGAATCCGTCGAAAGGGTGAGGAATGCAGACCAGACCGCCCTGTTCCTTGATGCGTAATATCGCCTGCTCGACGGATACCCCGCTCGGTATTCTTTCTCTTAGGAACATGCCCATGATTTCGCCGTGAGGCGTCAATATCTCTTCGGAGACGATCACTGTGAAGGGGGCCATAGCTTTCAACTCGATTGCCCCCTGGATGGCATCATGGTCGCAGATATTGACGCAGTTGATGCCGGTTTTATGACAGCGGCTGACGATGTCTTCAAGCTGCGTACTGCAATCCATGGAATACCTGGTGTGAATATGGAAGTCGGCCTTCAGCACTTCGAGCCTTCCGGTAAATAGATTAGCATGTTATTTCGCGACTTTCGACAGCGGCCTAATTTTACCATTTTCCAGCACGACCAGGTCTTCGATCCTTATTCCCCCCCAGCCGGAAAGATAAATGCCGGGTTCGACCGTGAAGACCATGTTATCGGTGAGCACGTCTTTAGAATTTGGTCCGAGGCAGGGTTGTTCGTGTTCATCCAGCCCTACCCCGTGACCTAAAGAGTGGCCGAATGCTTTACCGTAGCCGGCATCCTCGATAATCTTTCTGGCCAGTGCGTCGGCATCACGGCCGGTCGTTCCTTTGGTGATTCCGGTAATCGCGGCTGACTGGGCTTTCAATACAATTGCGTAAACCTGTTTGAATTTGGGGTCGCCGCCGTTTGGTTCTTCGAGACAAATGGTCCGTGTCAGGTCGCTGCAATAGCCGTGAATTCTGGCACCGATATCTATAACCACCGGTTCATTGTTTCCTATGCGTCGTTCCGATGGGCGGGCGTGCGGTAAAGCCGCGTTGGGGCCGGAAGCGACGATCACCTCGAAGGGCAGGCTCTGGCTGCCGCTTTCCCGCATGAATTTTTCTATCTCCCAGGCCAGTTCCTTTTCTTTCAGTCCGGCATGAATTACCTTGCGTGCATGTTCTACGGCTTTATCGGCAATTCCCGCCGCACTGGACATAAACTCTATTTCTTCCGGTTCTTTTACCATACGAATGGCTTCGACCGTTCCCTCAGTCGGCACAAGTTCGAGTTGAGAGTTCGTACCGAGTATCGATTCCGACAGCTGGCGGTGCCGGGAGAAAGTGATATCACCGGCTTCAAAACCAAGTCGCTTGATGTTGAGATCAGCCGTCAGTTTGGCGAACCAATCCGGTGAGGTGGCGGATATTTGAACAATGCGGTAATCCGGTGCTTGAATACCGGCTTGTTCGATGTAGCGAAAGTCGGTAGCCAATACGGCCTCACGAGCCGTTATCAGTAGAGAGCCGGCCGTTCCCAGGAAACCCGAGAGGTAATGCCGGTTGTCCTCCTGGGAAACGAACATGCCGTCGAGGGCATTGTCCGCCAGATTACGCCGCAGTTTTTGCAGGCGGCTTAATATATTAGATGCCATTATCTGTTGCCTTCGCCGTTGGATTCCTTAGCCAGGGGATGGGAAGACATGTAGACCTTTCTTGCCTGGCTTTTGCTTACATGAGTATAAATCTGGGTGGAAGACAGACTGGCGTGCCCCAGAAGTTCCTGGACTACCCTTAAATCTGCCCCGCCGTCGAGTAAATGAGTGGCGAACGTATGCCGCACCATATGCGGATGTATCTTCTTGGCGATACCCACCGCTTGCGCGTATTTGTCGAGCAATTCCTGTACGCTCCGCTCCGTGAGCCGCGTACCGTAGCGATTAATAAAGAGAGCATTAGTAGCTTTCTTACCGAAAAGGCTTTGGCGGCCTTCGGTAAGGTACGCCTGCAACGCTTTGAGCGCCGGCTCCCCCATTAAGGTTATCCGTTCTTTGGAGCCTTTACCCCATACTCGTATTTCACGAGTGTCCATATCGACGTTTTCGACATTCAATCCAACAAGTTCGCTAACGCGGAGACCGGAAGCATAAAGCAACTCCAACAGAGCCCGGTCGCGCTGACCGAACGGGTTAGATATATCCGGGCTCTCGATGATGCGGGCCATTTCGTCAGCAGTCAGAAATTCGGGAAGGCGGCGGTCAAGCCGGGGAGACGTCGTGTTTTTTACCGGGTTGGTCTGGACTAGCTCTTCGCGAATAAGGTAACGGAACAAAGAACGCACTGCCGAGAGTTTGCGGGCAATGCTTCTTTTGACAAATTCCCGCTCCATGAGGTCGGCAAGGTAATCGCGTAACACGTTCCTGTCGATGTCCCGCAACGATAACGTGCCGCGGCTTCTTAGAAAAACAAAAAAATCGGTCAGGTCGGTGGTGTAGTTCCGCACCGTGTAGCGGGACGCATTTTTTTCTACTTCGAGGTAGTTTCGGTACTTTACGAAGAGCTCCTGCATTATTCCTTTGTTTCAGCGAGTTTTTCTCTTTGCCCGCATTTAACGCACCTGCCCCACTTCCCGCGGCTGAGCGTCATCAACCCGCCGCATTTGGGACAGGGCTGGTTGATGGGTTTGAAATTAGTCGCGAAGGTGCAATTCGGGTAATTGCTGCAGCCGTAGAAGGTACGCTTTTTCTTGCTGACTCTTTGTACTAGTTCCGCCGCCCCGCATTCGGGACATTTTACGCCAGTTTTAACTTGATACGATTTGGTGAACTTACATTCCGGATATCCGGTGCAGGCGAGAAATTTTCCGAAGCGTCCAGACTTAACGGCAAGCTGTTTTTCACATTTGGGGCATTTTTCCTCCACCAGCTCCTCAGGTAATTTTACTTTCTCCATCGTTTCGGTGGCGCTGGCGAGGGTCTTTTCGAAGGGCTTGTAGAATTCCTTTATTACGCCTACCCAATCACGGTTTTTTGTAGCGATTTCATCAAGTTCGTCTTCCATACGGGCGGTGAAATCGATATCGACGATATTCGGGAAATACTGGCTCATGATGTCGTTGACCGTGACACCAAGGTCGGTGGGTTTGAAATAACCGCCGGCTTTTGTGACGTACTCCCGATCCTGAATCGTAGAAATAATCGGGGCGTAAGTACTGGGGCGGCCTATTCCGTTCTGCTCGAGTATCTTTATCAGCGTTGCTTCAGTGAAACGCGGCGGCGGCTGAGTAAAATGCTGTTCCGGAGTAAGCTGATGAAGTTTAAGCGGATCGCCTTTCTCGAGTGGGGGCAGCACAGCAGTTTTCTCGTCATCCGCCTGGTCTTTTTCTTCGATATAAAGAGCGGTGAAACCCGGGAAGCGATTGACCGAACTGGAAGTGCGGAAAATATAGTCTTTAGCGGAAACGTGCCCTTTCGCTTCGATATCCACCGTGGTGCTATCGTAGATAGCGGCAGCCATCTGGCTGGCTACCATACGCTTCCAGATAAGGTCGTAGAGCTGAAACTGCTCGCGGTTAAGGAACTCCTTTATTGCAGAGGGTTCCCTGCTGGTTTTTGTCGGCCGGATAGCTTCGTGGGCTTCCTGGGCGCCTTTTACTACCCTGGTAAAAGTTCGCGCGTGCGGCGGGACGTAATCAGGGCCGTATTTTTTACCGATATATTCCCTGGTTTCGACCACGGCGGAACGGGCAACGTGGGTAGAGTCGGTACGCATGTACGTGATGAGCCCGACGCTGCCTTCTTCGCCGACGGTCAAACCTTCATACAGTTGTTGGGCGATAGCCATCGTACGCTGTGCGGTGAAATGGAAATGCCGCCAGGCTTCCTGCTGCAAGGTGCTCGTAATGAAGGGTGCCGCCGGCTGCCGTGTAACTTTCTTTACCAATACCTTTAGAACGCTATATCGGGCAGACTGCAATTCGGCTTGAACCGTATCTGCCTCCTCTTTCCTGTGGATTTCGAGTTTTTTCTCGTTAGCCAGCCCGACCAGCGAAGCGCGAAATTTTTTCGCTTGGGGGTCCATTTTGGAGAATTCCGCTTCGATCGACCAGTATTCCACTGGCACAAATTTTTCTATTTCGCGTTCCCGGTCGACAATAATTCGCACGGTAACGGACTGCACTCTGCCGGCAGAAAGTCCCCGTTTGACCTTTTTCCAGAGCAGCGGGCTTATCTTGTAGCCGACAAGCCGGTCAAGAATGCGCCGTGCCTGTTGTGCATTGACCAACTGCTCGTCAATATCTCGAGGGTGCTGGAAAGCTTCCTTTACCGCTTCCTCGGTAATCTCGTGGAAGACGACGCGGCGGTATGGTACTTTATTGTTAGCCTTGATGGCGTTCAGCAGGTGCCAGGAAATTGCTTCACCTTCACGGTCCGGATCTGTTGCCAGGTAGACGGTGGTAGCTTCTTTGGCGGCGTCCTTTAGCTCCTTGACTACTTTGGATTTCGTCTTCGGGATAACGTATGTCGGGGTAAAACCGTTTTCGACATCCACCCCCAATTGGCTCTTAGGCAGATCTCTGACGTGGCCCAAGGAAGCCTTCAGTACGTAGTTGCTGCCCAAGATACCGCTTAAAGTACGGGCTTTGGCGGGTGACTCTACTATGACAAGATTTTTACTCATGTGTTTATTTTAACTCCAAATGTAAAAAAATCCTAAGCACGAGTTCCGTCCCGATTACATACGGAACGCCCCGCATGAATTTTGGTGAATCGGGGCGAAATCCGACATGCCGATTCCTTTATCATATCCCGCTTCCCTTCAGTCATACGGGACACCGTATGAGGGACCGAATTATTTAAAGGGTTTGTTTCTAGCTTCGATCCCGTATCAAGTTCGGGACAAGCATTCAGATTTCGTATTTTCAAAAAGTTTATTCAACTTTCGCAGTATATTCTTCCCGACCTTCTCTGGCAAGAGCATAATTCATCGCCCCCACCTGTTTTACCAAACCTTTGAGTTCCATCATAGCCAGAGTGCTGCTCACTGATGAAATTGGTAAGCCGCTACTCCGGCAGACTTCGTCGATATGTATTGGTTCGTGCCCCAATTGCTTGAGCAATGCAGCTTCGGTTTCAGACCCGGACACCAAATCTTTCATTTCCATCTGGTGTGTCGCAACCGTTAAATTCAATTCTTGCAGTACATCTCTGTAGTCGCGAACAAGCTTGGCCCCTTCTTGTATCAGTTTGTTTGTCCCGATACTGGCTGGAGACAGGATGCTGCCGGGAACGGCAAATACTTCGCGGTTTTGCTCAAGAGCAAGTCGTGCCGTAATCATAGCGCCGCTTGTTTCTCCCGCTTCCACTACCAGTACCCCCAGGCTAAGCCCGCTCATGATGCGGTTGCGGCGGGGGAAATAATCAGGTCTGGGTTTTGTGCCCGGTGGGTACTCACTGACCAGAGCACCTTGCAAAGTGATCCGCCGTGCCAGTTCGGCATTTTCTGAAGGATATACTATATCCAGGCCGCAGGCAAAAACTGCCAGGGTTCGCCCGCCGGCTTCAAGGGCACTGCGGTGTGCGATGGTGTCTATTCCCCTGGCTAATCCGCTGGCGATGGTAACATTGTTTTTTACCAGGTCGGAAGTGATCTCTTCGGTCACCTGCCGTCCGTAATTCGTAGCACGCCGGGTGCCGACTACCGCTATGGTCCAATCATCTCGTGGGGATAAAGTCCCTTTAACGTATAAAACCGGCGGAAAATCGTAAATTTCCTTGAGTCGTTTTGGATAATCGGGGCTATTCGAGATAATGGCTTGCACACCGGTACGGTCGAGCTTTTCCATTTCGACGTCAAGGGATATCCCGGGGCGAGAGGTAACGATCGACTTAACCGTGCCGCTATCCAGCCCGGCTTGTTTTAACTCCTTTGGTCCAGCTGCCCAAGCTTCGGCCAGATTGGGGAAATGTGATTGCAGTTGATTAAATCTGACCGGCCCGATCCCAGGTATCAGGCTAAAACCGACCCAGTACTTAGAGTCTCTTTTATAGTTTTCCATTACCAGCGATGTTTGCCGAATGCCATTTTTGAACGTGCACCCAAATTGTTGGGCTCTGGCGGAGAGGGCGGGATTCGTTTATTCCGAGCCGCTTCGAGGACAACCCGCGACAAGTTGTTCTTTCTTGCCTCTCGACCACTTCTTAACTTGTTCCTCGCGTTTCCTGACTGCGGATACATTTGGATGTCTCTCCGAAAAAACCAGAGCTACAGGCTTTCTGGTTGCGGTATATTTTGCGCCAATTCCTAAATTATGCTCCTTGATGCGATCTTCCAAATCGGTTGCAATACCGCAATAAAGCGAGTTATCTCTGCATCTTACCATATAGAAATACCATTCACGATCCATTCGCCAAGTTCGGTCGTTTCCTGGTAAGTCCATCATTTCTATGTTTGCTCAAGACTGGCCCCTCGACTGCGCTCGGGGTAAACGGAGAGGGCGGGATTCGAACCCGCGGTGGCCTTGCGACCACACACGCTTTCCAGGCGTGCCTGTTAGTCCACTGCAGTACCTCTCCACGAATGCGCGTCACGTAAGAATGTAAAAAGTCCTTAGCGAGTATAAGCTAAGGACGAAGTCTTTTCAAGCCTACTACGTTCTGCGGAACTTCGTAGGCTAAAGCCTACTTAACTCGAACGGCTAATTTAGTTAAAGGATTCGTTTATTTAGAAAAGCCTTCCCTGACCCGGTCTTAAAGTATTGTTCAAGTTCAATCGCCTTTGTTTTATTCGAAACAGCAAAATATGCCTCCAAATTTAAAGGCATTCTAGCTTTAGTCGAAATAACTTCCCCCGAATTATGCTGGACCAACCTACGCCTAATGTCGTTAGTTGAACCCACGTATAAATTCCGGTCAACCGAACTCCTTAAAACGTATACATACCACATAGCTTTCGAAAATCATAACGTGGCATTATGCCTGCTGGCTTGCCTGCCGAAGCTCCGCCCGCCGTCCTTCGGAATTTCGGCGGGCGATTGAGTGTTGGGCAGGTACCTCGACTACGCTCGGAGTAAACCCTTCGACTGCGCTCGGGGTAAACGGAGAGGGTGGGATTCGAACCCACGTCGAGATATTCTCCCGAACCGCTTTTCGAGAGCGGCACCATGAACCACTCGGACACCTCTCCTGATTATCGGGATAATAATAGCATCTGCATTCTCCTGCCTCAATAGGTCGAGTATTTTCCCCGCGCTGTCTTCCCCCAATTTGCTTGTGTCAGGCTGACTGC
>JAUSGV010000123.1 GCA_030648675.1 Dehalococcoidales bacterium | reverse complement strand
TAGCACGCATGTCGGACCCGACAGTTATTGAAGCCATTATGAAAGCCGTTTCGATTCCGGTAATGGCCAAGTGCCGTATAGGTCATTTTGTCGAAGCTCAAGTACTGCAAGCCTTGGGCGTGGATTACATAGATGAGTCGGAAGTGCTGACGCCGGCGGATGAAAGTAACCACGTCAGGAAACATGATTTCAAAGTCCCGTTTGTATGCGGCTGCCGTGACCTGGGTGAAGCCCTGCGCCGCATTAGCGAAGGGGCGGCTATGATTCGGACTAAAGGCGAGGCCGGCACCGGCAATATCGTCGAAGCCGTAAGACATATGAGAGCAGTAACCGATGGCATCCATCGTCTGACAAAAATGACCCGTGACGAACTGAAAGCAGCCGCCACAGAAATGAGAGTCCCTCTTGAACTGGTAGAAAAAGTACATAAACTGGGCAAGCTGCCCGTAGTGAATTTTGCGGCCGGAGGTATAGCTACTCCGGCCGATTCCGCCCTGATGATGCAACTCGGAGCGGAGGGCGTTTTCGTCGGCTCCGGCATATTCAAATCGAGCCAGCCGGCGGTTATGGCCAAAGCTATTGTTCAGGCCACCACCCACTATCAGGATCCGAAAATAATTGCCGATGTCTCCAGAAATCTGGGGGAGGCAATGCGCGGTTTAGATATCAAACAAATCCCCGCCGACCAATTGCTGGCGACCAGGGGTTGGTAGAGGATCACCGGTCAAATGAAAATAGGCGTCCTGGCTTCTCAGGGAGCCTTTGCCGAGCATATTACCATACTCAAGGAATTGGGAGCAGAAGCTGTACCGGTTCGCCTGCCAAAAGAACTTGAGGGTATCGACGGACTAATTATTCCCGGCGGGGAGAGTACCACCATCAGCAAGTTGATGCTGGCTTACAAACTCTCCGACGAGATACGCAGTCTGGCTAAGAAAGGCATCCCTATCTGGGGCACCTGCGCAGGGATGATACTCATCGCCAAAGAAATCACCGACGGCACTAAAGTAGAGACTTTGGGACTTATGGATATCAGAGTCAAGCGTAATGCCTTCGGACGGCAAACAGAAAGTTTCGAGGCGAAACTCACTATCCCCGCTTTGGGCAAGAAGTCATTTCCCGGGGTCTTTATCCGGGCACCATTAATTGAGCAGGTAAAGAGCGGCGAGATACTCGCCCGGCTGAAAGATGGCACTATTGTCGCCGCCCGGGAAGGTAAATTACTTGTCTCGGCCTTTCACCCCGAGTTAACTGACGACCCGAGGTTCCATCAGTATTTTCTCGACATTGTTGGAGGGCTCACCTAGCCGCCTCCAGGGAGGATATTTTGCAACAAGTAATTACCGACGACCTGAATATATTACTGGACATCTTTCCGGAGCACATCCGTGAAATGTTACATCAGCAGGCGGATACCAGCCAACTGCTGGAAATTATCATGGATCTCGGCCGGCCTCCGGAAGCCCGTTTCCCCAACCACGAAGTAGTTCTTGACCAAAGGGAAGTCAGCCAGGCTGATATTGATTTTGTCGTCTCCCGCATCGGCAGCTTTACCGAAGACAACCGTGCCGGTATTGCCCGCACTCTGCACCGCATCTCCGCCATTCGCAACCGGCAGGGCCGCATCGTCGGACTTACCTGCCGGGTTGGCCGGGCGGTCTTCGGCACCATGAAGGTAATCGAAGACCTCATCCAGACAGGAAAAAGCGTTTTACTTCTAGGCCCGCCGGGTATAGGCAAGACTACCATGCTCCGCGAGGTCGCCAGGGTATTGGCGGACGACTTCAAAAAGCGGGTGATTATTGTAGACACCTCTAATGAAATCGCCGGCGACGGGGATATTCCCCACCCCGCTATCGGTCACGCGCGGCGGATGCAGGTCATGTCCCCCACCATGCAGCACGCCGTCATGATCGAAGCCGTGGAAAACCATACGCCTGAAGTCATCGTCATCGATGAAATCGGTACTGAAGCGGAGGCCCAGGCCGCCCGAACTATTGCCGAGCGCGGGGTGCAACTGGTCGGCACCGCCCATGGCAACACCCTGGAAAATTTAATCAAGAATCCTACTCTGTCCGACCTCATCGGCGGGATTCAGAGTGTTACCCTGGGCGATGAGGAAGCCAAACGGCGGGGCACGCAAAAATCGATACTGGAGAGAAAATCACCCCCCACTTTCGATGCTGTCGTCGAAATTCAGGACCGCACGCGCGTCGCCGTCCATGCCGATGCCGGGCAAGCTGTCGATGCTATCCTCCATGATCAACCTCTCGATATGGAAATCCGCTGGCTGGATGAGAACGGAGAGGTACACCAGGAAAAGGTAAAGCCGGTAGTGGAAACCAGTAAAAAAGTTACCCGAGAGAGTGCCCCGGCTAAAGAAGCCATAAAGCACAGACTTTATCTTTTCGGCGTCAACCGGGGACGGTTCGAACAGGCAATTAAAGAAATGCGGATAGATACGGAAATTACCAATAGCCTGAAGGATGCCAGTCTGTTTGTCACTTCGAAAAGCCACTTCCGGAGCAAGCCGCAAAAAGTAAAAGAGGCCGAAGCGGCAAATCTGCCCATATACGTCCTGAGAGCCAACTCCCCCGCCCAGATTGGGCAGTTACTAAATACACTCCATCCCGAGAGTGACCGATTAAATAGCCATGACCGGACAGATTTACTAAAGGATGCCCTGGATGAGGCACAGGAAGCAGTCGATCTGGTCAAAGACGGCCAGCAGGCAACAATTGAACTTAGTCCCCAGGGTTCCTATATCCGGCGTTTACAGCACCTAATCGCCGAAAGAAGCGGACTCCCCTCTCAAAGCTCCGGGCATGAACCCGGGCGGAGAGTGAAGATTTATAAGGGCGAGTAAGTACAATGATAGAACCGATATCAGCTACGAATATTGACAGCCACAGGTCAAAGTGCTTTAATTCCTCTTAATATTGGAACCAATATTATGTAATGGAGTATTAATAGAAACCTGATTCCTCGTCTAAACTCTTTATTGCTTCCCCACTGCAATCGCATTCGCCGATAGATTTCGAGATTCCTTTGCACGAGAAACACAGAGCATCGCCGTCGCAACCTTACATGCGAAAAACGAGGGCAGGTAAATGAATTCCTGTTATGCTGATAACATTATTTCTTGCCGCCGCCGGTATTTTCCTTGCGGCCACGCTGATAACACTACTGCCCGCTCTTAGGGCAAAGAAAGCCACCAGGCAGATAGCTCTTTGGCTTGGGCTGCTAGCTTCTGTCATCTTTCTTGGGTTTTCCTTGCAGATTCTTCTAACACAGCAGCCTTTCCATATCACTCTATACCAGATAGTACCGTTACTGCGTCTCTCATTCGACGTCGACCGGCTGGCAGCTTTCTTCATGATGCTGATATCGCTGGTATCGGTTAGCTCTATCATTTATTCAATGAGCTTAATTGAGCTCACCAAGTTCTCCCCCGACAAAAAGGGGCTCATGGTTTCCGCCATGAGCATTTTCATCCTATCAATGCTCCTCCTTGTTGCCTCCG
>JAUSGV010000122.1 GCA_030648675.1 Dehalococcoidales bacterium | reverse complement strand
TTACAAAAGGGTTTACAGATGAGGATAACAAGTGACAACTCAAAATCCCCCTTAGTCCCCCTTTTCCAAAGGGGGAGAGTCCTTCCTCCTCTTTCGAGGGAAGCAGACAGCTATGTAAATATATTTACGAGACACTACACTCGCATTTATCACTTGTCATTCTGAGAAGCACGTTCGCTTCGCTCAATGTAAACTCCGAGACGAAGAATCCGGGTGTGGAGAAGTGAGGGTGTCAAAAAGAGAGCACTTTTGATCCAAGGAGCCTAAGCGAGGAGCGATTTCCGGTTGTGGTAAAATTTATTGAGGCTTGCGATAAGTACCTATGAGTGAAACGCTGGGGTGGTTTAAGGCTAAACTTAGAAAAAGCATCGAGAGAGAACGGTTCCTGGATAAGCCGATTGAGAAATTTTCCCGTATGGTGTGGCCTTATTCGGAAGGGAAGCTGGTTCTCCTGGTGAGCATAATGCCCGCGCTGGACTGGACTAGTACCTTCGCCGCATTGGAGTTGAGCGGTAAAAATATCCGCGAGGTAGGATTAATTGGGAGATGGTCATTAGCGAACGTCGGGTTTCCGGGGTTATTCGTTATCGAGATGGCGTGCGTCGTCCTTCTCATAATCTTGGCGAATGGAGCGAAATCGATGTACACCAGGCTCGGCTTCAACGGCTTCGGCCGGGCGGCCTGGGTATTCATGCTGTTGCCGACCTTCGTGGCTATACTCGTGGCCGTACTGAACAACGTTATTCTAACGTTGATGTGACGACTACAAATACCGTTTTCTGATTGCCGCGGAAAGTTCCGTCAGTAGCTGCAGGACCGTTTCCACTTCTTCCCCGGTTAACGAAGCCAGACCGCAGCTCGGCGTCACCAGTGATTGTTGCAGAATCTGACGGAAAGAGATGCCGTCGCGCGCAAACGGCGCAACCGCGGCTTCGAGCCGGTCTTTGAGGCCGGCAACAGATTCCGAGGCGATGGTTTTGCTTTCATTAGGCACAATGCCCCAGGCGATTGCACCTTTCTTTTTTAACAAGAACTCTTTGACCTCATTCTTGTAAAGAGCCAGCGACTCAGCATAGTTGTAGGCGTCGAAGCTCAATATCCGGGCGTTCGAGCGCAGCAGGACAGGCCAGTCGGTATTACCGCAGCAGTGGACCCCGGAAATGCCGCTGATCCCGCCGAATACCTCATTGAGCAGTTCGATGACCTTGTCCGGCGATATGCTGACGAAGGCGGAGCCGAAGGAAGCCATATAAGGCTCGTCGACAAAGATTATCGTTTTCGACGATATCTTCCGAAGCTGTTTCTCCTGCCAGCTCGCCTTAAGCCGTAGCAGCTTGGCAGCGGCGTCGGCCAGCGTGTCGTCATAGAGTATAGAACGGCGGTTCTCGTCGGTGACCGTCAGGCCCCAGCTTATCGGACCGGTGACGTGTCCCTTGACCCCGACAAGATGGGGCGAAAAGTCCGCATAAGACAAAAACTCGTGAAGGCCCGCGGCGCGCGATGGACTGATCGGATATTTTTCTGCGTCGTTTACCAGGTAAGCGTTGTATAAGGCCTCGAGGGCAGAGCCGCTGTCTTTAGAGCGGTCGACGTACATCCGGTTTTCCTCGACGACCTCGCCGGGAAACCCCTCGCTGTACTGGACGTACATATTTTCAAGGAAGGTGCGGTTCGGCAACTGCGGCCAAGCGGGAATATCTTTCAGGAAGCGCGCGACGACCCGGCAGGCTTCCTTCGGGTCTTTATAGGGCAGGCTGCCGATGATAGTAGCGCGGCAACCGAATTCAGTATTATTCATATTGTCGTATCCTCTTCCCTCTCCCTTGACGGGAGAGGTTAGGTGAGGGTGCTAACCAAAAAATTTTGTTATCGTAGTTATTACGCCCTCGATGTTTTGCAACACGTCATTATTCCAAAATCTCAAAATCCGGTAACCTTCACGTTCAAGATATTCCGTCCTGCATTTGTCTTTCGACATTCTTTCGGGCTCATTATGCTGACCGCCATCGATTTCAATAATAAGCATCTCGTCACAACTTACAAAGTCCACGATATAGGCGTCTACAGCTTGTTGCCTGCGAAATTTAACACCAAGACATTGTTTATTTCGCAAATGCGACCAGAGCAGCCTTTCGGCTTCAGTTTGTTCTTTTCTCAGCAGCTTCGAGTACTTTGCGCAGTAGATATGCGTACAAGAATTTATTTTTACCCCTCACCTTAATCCTCTCCCACAAGGGGAGAGGAACGTCTGCCAAAGTTGGTGCTTCGTATTTTATCCTTTACTTTATGTATTTCCCTATTATCAGTTCCAATTTCTTTTTGGTTGCCGGCGGAACGGCCTGTGGGTCGGTGACGATGGCGTTTTCGACGGCATGAGGGCAGGCACAATCTCGCTTCGATAATACGCGGCTGACGGCATGTTTAATAATGGCCTTCGAGGTTTCAATATTTTTGCGCATGATTTCAAGTATGACGTCGACGGTAACCGGTTTTCCCGGCTCCCACCAGCTATCGTAGTCGGTGACGCAGCCGATGATGGCGTAGCAGATCTCCGCCTCGCGGGCAAGCTTGGCTTCCGGTAATGCCGTCATACCGATAATGTCCGCTCCCCAGGATTTGTATAGCTGCGATTCCGCCCGCGTCGAAAAGGCGGGGCCTTCCATAACGACCATGGTACCTTTATGATGAACGTCCGCTCCGGCAGCTTGTGCCGCCTCATAGAGGACTTTGCGGAGGTCCGGACAGAAAGGCTCGGCGAAGCCGATGTGGGCGACGATGCCGTCACCGAAGAAGGTGCCGGCACGCCCCCGCGTGCGGTCGATAAGCTGGTCGGGAATAAGCAATTGTCCGGGTTTCACTTCTTTTTTGAAGCTGCCAGCCGAGTTGATGGCAATTATCTGCTCCACTCCCAGCGATTTCAGGGCATAGATATTGGCCCGGGAAGGCAGTTCGGTGGGCATAATGCGGTGTCCCTTGCCGTGCCGCGGCAGGAAGGCGATCCCAACCCCATCGAGCTTGCCCACGGTAATGGCGTCGCTCGGTTTACCGAAAGGCGTGACGACGTCGATTTCCTTGACGTCGGTCATCCCGTGAATTTCATAAAGGCCGCTGCCTCCGATCACACCTATCTTAGCTTCCGCTTTCGCCAAATTATCCTTCCATCGCTTTTATTTGATTGACCCGGCGTTGGTGCCGGCCGCCTTCGAATTCGCAGGTAAGAAACGACTTAACAACCTCCTCCACCGCTCCGATCCCGTTCTCGACGGCCAGGCAAAGGACGTTGGCATCGTTATGCTGGCGGGCCCGGCAAGCACAGAAGACGTTGTGGCATAGAGCCGCCCGGATTCCCTTTACCTTATTTGCCGCGATGCACACGCCGATGCCCGTGTCGCAGATAAGAATGCCTCTGTCGAAGCCGCCCGAAGCTACCGCCTCGGCAACTTTTTTAGAGATTTCAGGATAATCCACAGATTCATTGCTGTAGGTGCCGAGATCATCACACGTGTGTCCCGCGTTTGTTACGATTTGAACGATTTTCTTTTTTAGTTCAAATCCCCTATGGTCGGCACCTACAGCAACTCGCATTCCTTTTCTCCTTATCCGTTAAAAAACTTCTAATCAAGTTTCATTTTAATGTAAATCCAACCCCACCCGGAGATTCTTTCCTTCGATACACTCAGAGCTTGCCCCGTACTCGATACGGGGATAGGATGGTGCTTTTTAGATTATGCCATTGACTTACCGGCACCATCGCCTGGACTTTTTATACTTGTTAGGATTTTCCCGATGACATCCGATTCATCGTTTGGCTTGATAGTACCGTAAGATTGAGTACACGTCAAGGGAGGTTATCCAGAGCCGCTGAGGTTGTCCCGCCTCTGCACTTTGACGTAGAATATGGCTTGGACTCAAAGTCATTCGCAAAAGGCGGGTGAACATGAATTATCAGCAAGCCATTGATTTTCTCAACAGCTCTCCCAACTATGAGATACTGCCCCGCCCGGCCCACACCCAGGCCAACTATGACCTCCGCCGGGTGCACGAGCTACTGGCCCTGCTGGGCAATCCCCACCTGAAAGCCAAATCGGTGCACATCACCGGCAGCAACGGCAAGGGGAGTACCTCGGCCATGATTGCCTCTGCCCTGACGGCCTCCGGCTATGTCACCGGGCTTTACATCTCACCCCACCTGCACACCTGGAGAGAGCGCGTCCAGATTGACGGGAAGCTGATATCGGAGGAGGAGTGGGCGGCCACGGTGGACAGAATGAAACCGCACGCCGATGATGTCAACCGCAGGGCGACTTACGGCAAATTGACCACCTTCGAGATGCTGACAGCGCTGGGATTCGCTTACTTCGCGTCGAAGGGGGTGGAGTTCCAGGTGCTGGAGGTGGGCATGGGAGGAAAGTACGATGCCACCAGCGTCATCACTCCTGAAGTGGCCATCCTCACGCCCATCAGCCTGGAGCATACCGACGTCCTGGGTCCCACCCTGACCGCCATCGCCAGCGAGAAGGCGGCCATCATCAAGCCCGGAAGCACCGTGGTGACTCCGCCGCAGCCCCCTGAGGTGGAGAAAGTGATAGAAGAGACCAGCCGCAAACTGGGGGCCAGGCGGGTAAAGGTGGGGGTCGACGTCACCTGGCAAAGTCTGGGGTTC
>JAUSGV010000110.1 GCA_030648675.1 Dehalococcoidales bacterium | reverse complement strand
TCGATTCGCAATCAATCCCTATAAAGTCCCGATTCTCCAAAATCATGTCCCGATTCCTTTGAGTCATACGGGACACCGAATGAGGAAACGAATCGGTGCGGGATGGCGACGCGTCGCTCATACGGGACAGGTTGGCTATTTAGAATCAAAAAGCCCCTCAATCTGTCGAGAAACTTCCGGCATACCTTGCGTCAATAACTTGTATACCAGTTTGGGTAGAGGCTCCTGATGCATGTACCATCTAATGTCGGCTAACCCCGCCATCCGGCGTAAATAAATTTCCGAGGGAGTGATTGAGAGGATTGCCGGAGTGGATTCACTATCCGGCCGGCACTGCTCAACGGGGCTTAGCGAGAAATACGACGCACATACCACCGGCCTGACCTCATGGATGGAACACTGCCCCTGGTCTAAAAAGGGGCAGGGAATATCAAGTTTGTGATAGTCAGTGCAAAGTTCTTGAGAATAATGTTTAATAGCAGCCGACCGGGTGGTATATCCTTCAAGATTCTTTAAAACCGGCATCGCCTTCGGATCGTTTTCAAACGAACTTAACCATTTTTCGTAGCCCTTCAGGAATACCGGCATGGCCTTATAACCGGAATACAGGTAGTCGACTACCAACAGGGCGTGGGAAAGATTAACCGATATGAACTGAGAACAGCATGAGCTACAGCCTTTATAGCAGGTAATATTTTTGCCGCCGGATTTTAGGTAAGGACCGCATGCCTCTTTATTTCATCGTAGATGAGTTCCAACGTTTGCCGGTATCGACGGACGAACTCCTGGCGTTGAACGCCTACAGATCCCCGGCGGGATTGACTTTTAATTTCCTTGATGAGGGGTAAATCAAGCATAAATTAACCTTTACCTAAGAGCTATAAGATTTATGATATAAGATTTAAGATATTTTCATTGGGATAGCTTGGAGCTGATAAGGCGGTTGAAGCTGACATTAGCTTCCGCAGCCTGTATCTGGAGTTTTTTATGAACATCCGGGGGGACACGGACTGTAAATTTGCCGGAATAACGCCGGGTGGCCAACGGCTGCGGTATAGTCTCACCCGTAGATTCCATATCCTGGACAACCTGTCTGACAGTATCCCGGATACCGGCCAGAGCTGCTTCCTGTGTATCAGCCAGCCAACTAAGGCTGGGAAACTCAGCACATAATCCAACGTATTCGCCGTCTTCTTCAGACCATGTTATCCGATAAGTATATTTATTCATCCTGGCCTCCCAACTTCTCTATCGCCCGTAATACCTGCCTCACCTGGTAAGCTTTGGCTTTTCCATTGTCGTCCTGAATGTTTATTCTCGGGTCGCCTTGCCAGGGCGTCCGGTATATTCGATGGCTTCCCTTCGTACGAGGTTCCCCGAAGTGATAGGCGCAGACTTTACAGAGATCAGTAAATTTCAGACCTTTGGGATTTTCCCTCATCAGCTCGACTATCTTCTCAATCGTTTTCAACACTTTATGGTATCATTATTGCCACTATTATTCAAGGGCGACGGCGAAAGATTTACGATTATAATAGGGATAGGAGGATAAAATGCCATACAAAAGCAGCTATCCAGGTGTTTATATTGAGGAGATTCCAGGCGGGGTGCATACCATTAACGGGGTTAGTACCGGAGTAGCCGCTTTTATCGGTTATACCGCCAAAGGTCCGGCAAACAAGGCGGTTCAGATTTCTGGTTGGAGAGACTACGAAAGCACGTTTGGAGGAATTAACAAAGACAGCCCGGTGAGCTATGCCGTCCAGCAATTCTTTTTGAACGGCGGCATTAATGCCTGCGTCGTTCGCGTAATCGGCAAGCCGCATAGAAAAACCCCAAGCGGCGCGGAGGTTACCGGTAAATATGAGGCTAAGACCGGCATGTACGCCTTGCGAGACGTAGACATTTTCAACATCCTGGCTATTCCCCAAACTACCGTACTGAATGACGCAGAAGCCCGAAAAGTTATCGCTAATGCCATCGAATTTTGCGAAGCAAAGCGAGCCTTTTACCTGGTGGATTACGAACCTACCCGTGATTTCACAACAATTGTTGCCTGGGTTTCCGGTCTGGGGTCACAAAAGAATGCGGCGGTTTTCTTCCCCCGAGTACTGGTGGCTGACCCCACCGAAAGCTCCGGCCAAAAGGAAATACCGGTATCCGGCACAATAGCTGGTCTTTTTATCAGAACCGATCAAAAACGAGGAATATGGAAAGCACCGGCCGGTAAGGAGGCTGATCTTCGTGGTATAACGGGACCTTCGCTAAACCTATCCAAATCTGAAAGCACGGCACTGAACCGGCTGGGTATAAATTGCCTGAGTGTTTTGCCGAGAGTGGGAACCGTCTGCTGGGGGGCTCGCACCATGGCAGGAGCAGATAAGCTTGCTTCCGAGTGGAAGTACATTCCTATCCGGCGGCTGGCATTATTTATCGAGGAATCTATCTCCCGCGGTACACAGTG
This sequence comes from Dehalococcoidales bacterium, assembly GCA_030648675.1. GTDB lineage: Bacteria > Chloroflexota > Dehalococcoidia > Dehalococcoidales > UBA2162 > JAUSGV01. Next base: position 3,792 of record JAUSGV010000110.1, on the reverse strand, counting down.
GGTGGTATTCGAACCGAACGGCGAGCCTCTGTGGGCCAAGATTCGCCTGAACGCAGGAGCCTTCATGCATGACCTGTGGGCAAAGGAGGCATTCCAGGGAACCACGGAACGCGATGCCTATTTTGTTAAATGCGACAAAGGAACAACAACCCAAAATGACATCGACACTGGAATAGTTAATATCCTGGTGGGGTTTGCTCCTGTCAAACCGGTGGAATTCGTGATTATTAAAATTCAGCAGATAACCGGTAATATCGCGCCATACAAGGAGGCAAAAACAGCTTCGTGGGACGACCTGGTATTGCCGGAAGCACCGCGACACAAACTGGCAGAAATCGCCGCTGCGGTACGGCAACTGTTGGAAGTAAAGAAGACGCGCGGACGCGGCTCCAGGATTTCAACGGGGCAAGGGATTACCGCTTTATTCACCGGTGCCGGCGGTACCGGAAAGACCAAGGCCGCCGGGGTGCTGGCGAACGAGTTACATCTGGACCTTTACCGCATCGATTTGAGCCAGGTGATAAGCAAGTACATCGGGGAAACAGAAAAGAACCTATCGCGGTTGTTCGATGCGGCGGAAAGGGGCGGGGCTATCCTGTTCTTTGACGAGGCGGATGCTCTCTTCGGTAAGCGGGGTGAGGTAAAGGACAGCCATGACCGCTATGCCAATATCGAGACCAATTACCTGCTGCAGCGTATGGAAGATTACCGGGGGCTGGCAATTCTGGCAACGAATAATAAAGAAGACCTCGACCCCGCATTTTTACGCCGGCTGCGGTTTGTGGTAAATTTCTCCCGACCGGGGGTTTACCGGTAGGTCGCTTCGCTTCTGTGAACCACTTGCAGAATAAGAATCAGGTTATTATTGTCGTATACTTCGTAGACGATTCTATAGCTGCCCACCCTGATGCGGAAAGCTCTTTCCTCGCCCTTGATTTTTCTAACCCCTTGTGGCCGGGGTTTTTCGGCAAGACCGGAAATAGCGTTGCGTAACCGCTGGAAGTCCTGCTTTGTGATTCGGTTTTTGAGCTTTTCCAGATCGCGGTCAGCGGCCGGAGAAACTTCGAGATTATACACGATTCGACTTGGCAGCCTTTTTTCGGTGACCTATCGATTCCTCGATTTCCTTTTCAACTTCAGCCCAGGGACGCCCGCCTTTCTTTTCCCATTCAGTTCTGGCCTCTTTAATAAGAGGGACCAGCCGTGCATCTTCGCGGCTTTCCATCCACTCCCGCACCGCTTCTGATACGATATCACTGGCTGTAGAGCGCCTTTTCACCGCCTCTATTTTTAATTGCGTATAAAGGTCTTCATCATGAAACACCAGCGTCATCTTCCTTGTCATATCAACACCATCCTTCCATACGTATATACGTCTAAACGTATGGATATTTTAGCAAACTGAAAAGCGGCGGTCAAACATGAATTAATTATGATTAGATAACCGACTTTCCTCTCCCTTGAGGGAGAGGATTAAGAGCTTGCCCCGTACTTGATACGGGGTGAGGGTGATACGCAATTTGTATTCCCCTCATTTTCGTCTCTCCCGCAAGGGGAGAGAAACATCGTTTAGTGGGAAGGATTGCTTCGCATTCGATATGCTAAGATAGTTGATACGGGGGCTAAAGGCTCACACGACCGTAAAGACAACGGGGGAAGCAATCGGCGTAATAAAGCTGTTATAACGTGGGGAGCGGAGGATAATAAGATGGTTACGAGTATCAAAAGTAAGTATGTAGTGCCCATGAACACAGTTAGGGTTATGTCTTAATCGGGCGATACTCCAATCCCTCCTGCTTACCTGTGCTAAGCAAGTTAAGTAGTTTTTGGCCTCCTGGGCAACCGACGATGATCACCCAGGCAGTGTCACGGTCCACTTCCTCATACCGGTGAAAAGGATACTTGCGGCACACTGAGGGCTTGATATCATGTACCACGCAACGGTTATCCACAAGATGACGGCAGGGCTGGCGAATAATAAAAGTGCCCCTGTCCTCTAAGACGTTTGCCGCATATTCCTTCAGGCTCAACCGCTCTCTCTGCGCCAGTTGTTCAGCCTCACTTCGCGTAACGCGAACGCCAAGGGAATGAAGACAGCAGCACTGACCGCACTGCTCACACTCAAAATGCTCCCGAAGCCACTCTAAATTGGAAGCGGTGTTGGGCAGTCCTTGGACAGCATAACTACGAAAGGATTCCCCGCTCACAGGCCCGGCCATTGGAATAATAATACCACACCAAAGAGATAAATCCGAAGCTCGAAGCACTAAAGCCGAAACAAGCACTAAAGCCGAATGACCAAATAGAAAAAAACCAAATTACAAATACCAAAAATCCCCTTTGTCTTTGCGAGCCATCCTTCACTTGTGAAGGAGGCGTGGCAATATCGGTAATCCTTTTGGTTATTCGTGCGACTTGAACATCATGCCCTTAATGGGTATAATTATGCTAATTATGGTCATGAACGGATTTGATAAGCAGCTTTCTGCATTTCTCTTTAACAAAACACGGCGCGGCTTGCTGGCTTTACTCTATGGGCGCCCGGATGAAAAGTTCTATATTAACCAGTTGATGCAAGCAACAGGCAGCGGATCGGGAGCTGTCCAAAGGGAATTGAAACTAATGACCGGGGCCGGAATCGTGGTGAGGGAGAGAATGGGTAACCTGGTCTATTACCAGGCTAATAGCCATAGCCCTATCTTTACCGAGCTGAAAAATATCGTCAGAAAAACCTTCGCTATCGATGACGTTAAAAAGCCGCTCGACATGGTAGCCGAACGCTTCAGAGTGCCGCCCGAAAAGCTGGCTGAGTTTTGCCGGAAAAATCACATAGTGAAGCTGGCCCTTTTCGGCTCGGTGCTGAGAGAGGATTTCCGTCCCGATAGCGACGTGGATGTGCTGGTGGAATTCGATCCGGGACACGTGCCCGGTCTTTTCGGGATGGCCGATATGGAAACCCAGCTTTCTGCCTTGGTCGGTGGACGCAAGGTTGATATACGTACGGCGGCCGAACTGAGCCGCTACTTCCGCGACCGCGTAGTAAGAGAGGCTAAGGTTCAATATGCCACCGCCTGATGACGCCACCCGTCTGTATCATATCCTTGATTCTGCCTGTAAGGCGGCCGTCTTCGTTCGCGGGAAGAGCAGGGAAGACCTGGATTCTGATGAACTACTTGCCCTGGCGCTGGTCCGTCTACTCGAGGTGATAGGCGAAGCATCCACCGGTATTACCGAGAGGCTAAGAGCTAAATACCCGGAAATTCCGTGGCGTGAAATGGCCAATACCCGTAACCGGCTGATTCACGGCTATTTCGACATCAGTTACGATCTGGTCTGGGAAACGATCACCAAAGAACTGCCGCCACTCACCCGTCGTTTGAAGCGTATCTTTAAGGAGGAAAACTATTAATGGCCGGCCGCAAAAATATTCCAAAGAAAATTAATGAAACAGTGTACCAGATAAAAGTGACTCTCAAGGAAAGTAAACCGCTTATCTGGAGGCGGGTCCAGGTTCCCGGCAGCGTTACGCTCCACCGGCTGCACATGATCCTGCAGTATGTAATGGGCTGGACAAACTCCCATCTCTATAGATTCGATATTGCCGGTACCGAGTACAGCCTACCCGATCCCGACGGCGAGCTTCACTTCGTGGATTCTCGCAGGAATAGACTTAACAAGGTCGTATCAATGGAGAAAACCGGATTTCTCTACGAATATGACTTCGGCGATGGCTGGAACCACGAAATCCTGATCGAAAAGATTTTACCGGCAGAATCCGCCGGGCAGTATCCT
>JAUSGV010000148.1 GCA_030648675.1 Dehalococcoidales bacterium | reverse complement strand
CAATAACATCGTTATCAAGAACTCCGGCGATATTCCTCTCTATCTCCTTCGGCTTATCGTGGACAACGCCGAGGAGGAGGGGAATACCGCCGTTGTCCTTTACCACCGCGGCAATGGTGTGTGAGTTGATATCGTAAATTTTCCCCGGACTCAGCTTACTGCCCAGGTTGGCGACCTCCTCACCGCTGGAAATTATGGCTGCTTTTGGTTTGGCATAGACTTTAACTTTAGTAAGCCCCTGGGAAGCCAGGACGCCGATCTTGCCGGCATCCAGGACCAGGCCTGCATCGAGGATTGTGTCGCCTTCTTTTATATCCTCGCCCTTTTGAGATAAATTGGCTCCTTTCGAGACCGGCTTCAACACCTTGACCGAGCCGCTATCCGCTTCGGTATTCTCGACCGGTACCACGGCATCGGCGCCGAAAGGTACCATTGCCCCGGTGGCGATTTGAAAGCATTCGCCGGCTTCAACGGCCATTTTCAGGGTTTCTCCGGCATGAAGCGCTCCAGTTACCCTGAGTATTCCGGGATTTTGCCGGCTGGAACCCGCAGTGTCTGCGGCCCGGACAGCATAGCCGTCCATGGCGGCGCGGTCGAAGGATGGAACGCTCAGACAAGCAACCATAGTTTCAGCAAGAACGCGCCCTGAGGACTCATCAATGCCAACCGGTTCCGAGCGGGAGAGAGGTTTAATTGCGGCCTCGACAATACTTCTGGCTTCGCTGAAGGTCAAAAAAGAACCAAATGGTTTCATTATGTTCCTAAGTTCTAAATCCGAAATGCCGATTCCTTACCTCATGCCCCGATTTTATCGGGGAGTGAATCGGGACAAATTCTAATTTCCGAAGCGCGAATGTTCAAAACATTTGGTCATTTGGTATTTGGATTGAGGTGAAGTATAGGTTGCAAAAGCTATAAAAGTCAATCACATAGTGATATATGTTTTGCAAATCACAGGTTCAGGTATTTGCTCGTAAATAATTGGAACTTATTAAAAATACAAGCCCGGTGCGATTTCAGATTAGGCGACTATGGGGTAGGGAAGAGCAGTTGCTGCTTTGAAGAGCAAAAAGGAAAAGGTGCGGGATATCCCGCACCTTGGTTGAAAGAGGGGAACTCTACGGCAAAGACGAAATAGCCGTTATGACGCTGGTCAGAAGCAGGACTGACAGGGCCATTAATAAACCTGCCATAGCTATATTCATCTGCAACTTTTGCAATTTAGCGAGTTCTGGGGACGGACCGGCAGCAGCTAACTTTCCCACCTTTGGTGCTAAGGTCTCAAACGCGTAGATAACCATAACTACCATAATAATGATGATAATGTGTTTCACGAGGAGGAGCCAGGTCCAGAGATTACCAAAATCAAGGATGCCCAGATAATGCCGATTTAGAAGCATCATAATGACCCCGGTTACAACTAGAGCGATAATACTTAGATAAACCAGGGGGCGAAACTTCTTCATGAATGAGCCCATAAACCGCCCCATTACCTGCGGTTCAAGTGTTTCCCTGGCGGCCGGCATCAGCACCAGCATATTTGTAACCATAGCCCCAAGCCATGTTACCGTCGCTGCCAAATGCAGCCAGTTTACTATCGACAGCAGTACCAATCGCACAGCATCAGACATATCTTCCCTCCTCCTTAGCAACGTTGTGTCTATAGTGGTAGGAGCACCGTCTTTAATTGTGCCTGGGCTAAACGGTTAGAACATTCTGTATTTTCGGAAGAAAAAAGGATTATAAATAACACCAAGCTTCTTGTCAAATGTACAAAACAGGCGTGTACAAAACAGGCGTGTTGCTATTGTGATGTTTCGTAAGTTTACTTTCATTAAATCCTGGATTACACTGATTTTGAAACGCGAACCGGAACATGATATGAAACTACACGCCTTCGTGCTCACCGAAAATAGAGACCCGAGGATAATGGGACTTATCGGTAAAATCGACCACAAGACCCTGGCCGTGTGGGCTATCGATTGTGCCGAACGCGTCTTGCCCTGGTTTGAACAGCAATATCCCGAAGACCACCGTCCCCGTAACGCGATCAAAACGCTGCGAGAGTGGATTGCCACCGGGAAGTTCCGGATGGCTGTGATACGCAAAGCCTCGCTGGACTCTCATGCCGCGGCCCGCGACGTCGGTGAGGACAATGCCGCCCGTTCCGCCGCCCGCGCCGCCGGTCAGGCGGTGGCGACTGCCCACGTCGCAGATCATGCGGTCGGATCTGCGATTTATGCCTTGCAGGCTGTTTTCAGGAATGCAGGACCGGCGGAAGCCGAGGCGGCAGTAGCTGCCGAGAAGGAATGGCAATACCGGCACTTGCTCGAGTTAGATAAAACTCACGATCTATAGACCCGCTAGTCGTCGAATTATTTCCCCGAACACTTTTACTTTGTGCAGAGTCTCCGAACTCTTTAAAAAGGGTTTACAAATTTGTAATTATTGATACCTTCCATTTTATGACTTTGCCATGATATTCACGTCATAATCTTAATAGAAACCCGGTTAATAAATAGCAGGATCTCAAAAAGTGGAGGGGAGAATTAGATGGAACAAAAAAGTTTGTACGAGCGTCTTGGCGGGGTTTTCGCAATCGCTGCGGTCGTTGACCGCTTCAGCGATGATATCCTGAAGGACAACAAAGTGGGGCAAAAGTCTCCGAATCCAGACTTAAGAGAATGGTCGACTAAACAAGTCGGCACCAGACTAGCCGGTTTGAAGTTTATGCGGACGCTTTGGGTCTGCGCCGCA
>JAUSGV010000087.1 GCA_030648675.1 Dehalococcoidales bacterium | reverse complement strand
AAAATATCGCACGACGGTATCAAGATTATCGAAAAGGAACTGACTGCCGGCGCCTACATTACAACTGACCAAGCCGATAATCAGATTACCGGGTTTAACCCCGGCGCCATGAAATTTCCCGCCCCCTTCGATTTAAAGGCGATTAACCCGAAAGGGAGTATTGCCATCGTCGCCCCGGGGAATGTGGAAGATATGATGAATTACTCTGCCGAATATAAATCAAGGGGGATTAAATACATTTTTGATCCCGGTCAGTCGCTGCCGAGTTGGGACAAAGCCGAACTGGCGAAATGCATCGATGGGTCAGACATCTTGATTTCAAATGACTATGAACTGGAATTAATCATGACTAAAACGGGGCTGGACAAAAAGAACTTGCTGCAGCGGACCGGCGCAATCATAACTACTCTGGGTGAAGTCGGTTCTCGTATATCTGCCGATAGATCTGAGATAGAAATTCCGGCCGCAAAACCGAACGAAGTTAAGGACCCGACCGGTGCCGGTGACGCCTACCGGGCCGGGTTGATCAAGGGTTTAGTCCAAAACCTGGATATCAAGCAGAGCGCGGAAATGGGCAGCGTTTGTGCATCTTTCGCTGTCGAGTGCTACGGCACGCAGGAACATCACTTCAGCCTGATGGAATTCGAAAAAAGGCTCGCTGCTTATCGCGGTTAATAGGGAAACTGGTAATCTTTAAAGCCGTCGTAGTACTGTTTCCCCAATTTCCACCCGGATTGCCACGTCGGCTACGCCTCCTCGTAAAGACAGTTGGGTCAAGCTTTCTTTATCTGGAACTTTAATTCTCCCGCGGTTAGTTTCCCGGTGTCGTTGCGAGACCATTCCGCCGCAGCGGAAGGCGACCTGCCCGCCGTCCCCCCGGACTCCGGCAGGCGGGAGCAATCTGGGCGGAGGAAAATATCTCACAACTCATCGGACAAATCATGCCAATCCCGGTTGAAGGATTCGATCAAGGCGATTTTGTCTTGCCTTGAGCCGCCCTTTATTTGTTTCTCCCGGGAAATAGCGGCTTCAATGTCATTACCGCACTCGTAGTAGACCAGCCTGTTAAGATTGTATCTTTTCGTAAAACCTTCAACTAATTTGCTTTTATGTTCGAAGACCCTATTTTGAAGGTTACTTGTAACGCCGGTGTACAGGACGGAATTCTTGTGATTGGTCATGATGTAGACGTAGTACTGTTTGCTTGAATTCACTCAAGTCTCCAAAATGTCTTTGCGAGACCATTCCGCCGTGGCGGAAGGCGACCTGCCCGCCGTCCCCCCGGAATCCGGTAGGCGGGAGCAATCTGTGTGTGGGGGCCGCTTCTGACGTATTTCCCTCCCGGATTGCTTGTATCTTAAAACGACTTTCCTCTCCCTTGACGGGAGAGGATTAAGGTGAGGGCGATGCGAAAATTACTTTTCGATTGTCAGCCTGCTCAGGGAATGACACTACGACTGTTATCGAGATTGCTTCGGTTCGAATAGTGTTCGAATCTCGCAATGACAGTTGGCGGGGACCGGGTTAACTATTCCCACTCGATGGTTGATGGCGGCTTTGAGGTTATGTCGTAAACGACGCGGTTGACGCCGGGGACTTCGTTGACGATGCGGTTGGAGATGCGCGCCAGGAGGTCGTAGGGTAGTCTAGCCCAGTCGGCCGTCATGGCGTCGTCGCTGGTCACGGCACGGATCGCGGCCAGATAACCATACGTCCGGAAGTCGCCCATGACTCCTACGCTTTTGACGTCGGTCAGGACGGCGAAGCTCTGCCACAGTTGGCGGTAAAGCTTGGCAGCCTTGATTTCATTCATGACGATGAAATCGACCGAGCGAAGGATTTCGAGCCTTTCTTTGGTTACTTCCCCGATGACGCGGATGGCCAGGCCGGGGCCGGGGAAGGGCTGACGCCAGACCATCTCCTCAGGTAAACCAAGCTCCGTTCCCACCTTGCGGACCTCGTCTTTAAAGAGGTGGCGCAGGGGTTCGATCAGGGTGAGCTTCATTTTTGCCGGCAGGCCGCCGACGTTGTGGTGCGTTTTAATTTTGGCCGAGGCCGTGCTGCCGGAGGCCGAACTCTCGATAACGTCCGGATAAAGCGTACCCTGGGCGAGGAAATCAACCTTCCCCAGTTTGTTCGCTTCCTCCTCGAATATGCAGATAAACTCTTCGCCGATGACCTTGCGTTTCTTTTCCGGGTCGGTAACGCCTTTCAGCTTCGCCAGGAACCTGTCTGCGGCATAGATGGTAATGATGTTCATACCCAGATTGGCTTTGAAGGTCTTTTCAGTCCTCTCGACTTCCTCGCGGCGCAGCAGGCCGTTATCGACGAAGATGCAGGTAAGCTGGTCGCCGATGGCGCGGTGTATGAGCGTGGCCACGACCGCCGAGTCTATGCCGCCCGAAAGGGCGTTGATCACGCGGCCGCTGCCGACCTGTTTTTTAATGCGGGCGATGCGCTCGGTGATGAAGTTGCTCATTGTCCAGTTGCCGTGACAGCCGCAAATGAGGAAAGCGAAATTTTTCAGGATGGCTTTGCCCTGCGGGGTGTGGGCGACTTCGGGATGGAACTGCAGCCCGAAAATATTCTGGTTGTTGCCCATGACGGCTACGGGCGAATTCTCCGTGTAAGCCAGGGCCTTGAACCCGGGCGGCAATGCTTCGATACGATCGCCGTGGCTCATCCATACCGGCATGGAACTATCCAGTCCGGCGAAAAGCGGCGACCTCTCATCGCTCAAATGAAGTACGGCATGGCCGTATTCCTGCTTTGAACCGGGTGCCACCTCCCCGCCGAGTTGCTGCGTGATGGCCTGCATCCCGTAGCAAATGCCCAGTACCGGAAGATGGCTTTCATAGATATACGACGGAGCGAGCGGCGCGTTCGGCTGATATACGCTGGCCGGTCCGCCCGATAAAATAAAACCTTTCGGTTTGAGGGGGGCGATTTTTTCCCAGGGAGTGTCATACGAAACCATCTCGCAGTAGACGTTGCATTCGCGCACGCGGCGGGCGATAAGTAGACTGTACTGTGAGCCGAAGTCGATGACGACGATCGATTCCCGCTCCGAGGGAACGGTTTCCCGGGCGGGCTGCGGCTTTTCACCGCCCATTCCCTTGGCGATTTCCAGATAGGTGGCGACTTCAATGTCGCCGGAGGTCGATATGCGGCGGGTTTCGTCCGGGGATGATTTGGGATCGATAGGCTCTGCCATAGCACAGTTTATCACATTGTGTTAAACTATCGTCAAGTGTAAAAAGAGCGGTTAGCGCTTTTTACATCCCGTGCTTGACACGCCTGCGTGCCGTAACGCACTTCTGCGTGCAGGCACGGAATCCAGCGTCTCTACTTCCCTCGCCCTTGACGGGAGAGGCTAGTGTAGTGTCTCGTAAATATTGTTACATAACTGTCTGCTTCCCTCGAAAGAGGAGGAAGGACTCTCCCCCTTTGGAAAAGGGGGACTAAGGGGGATTTTGAGTTG
>JAUSGV010000076.1 GCA_030648675.1 Dehalococcoidales bacterium | reverse complement strand
TGAAGTTGAAGGTCTGGACCAGGAAATTGCCCTTCTTCGCGCCAGGATTTCCGCTGCTGCTGAAGATCCGGCACAATCCAGCTTTCTCCTTTCCAGCATATCTTTGCTGTCGCGGCTCCTGGGGACCAGAGAGAAACTCGGTTACCAAAAGAGTAATAGCATGCAAGATGCTATCGTTAACATTCTGAAAGACCAGACCACGGAAGTCGCTCGCTCAATGATACACATTATGGAAAAAGGCTAACTCATAAACTCCAACAATGATTGCATCATCGGTCCCTAAACAAACCCGAACGAATGCCCCATTTGCCCTGAAAAGGAGTTAATTCGAACGTAATCCGCCCTTCGTTTTTCAAAATAATAAAACGAAGAAAACCAAGGGGGAATTGAACGAGTTGCACCTCGCATTGCGGCAGGGCCTCAATTATTATAACATGACAGTTGTTTTTGCCCAACTGTCATGCTGGAGTCCTTCGCTATAAGGACGAAGCATCTCAGGGCGGGGCAAATTAGGAAACTCTGATTAATTGACGAAGAGGTAAGACTCTGAACATTCTGGTTGTTGGCGGTGGGGCTAGAGACCATGCCCTAGCCTGGAAGTTATCCCTTAGCCCGAAAGCCGAACAAATTTTTGTCGCCCCCGGTAACGCCGGTACCGCTCAGTTTGCTCACAACTTGGATATCAATCCCACCGACATCAATTCGATCGTCAAAGCTGCCCTGGACAATAGGGTCCGGCTTACCGTGGTCGGGCCGGAAGCTCCACTCGCAGCCGGCATCGGCAATCATTTCAACATTAGAGGTATGCCGATATTCGCGCCGACCAGAAATGCCGCGGAGATAGAATCGAGCAAAGTATTTGCCAAAGACCTGATGCAGAAGTACCACATTCCCTGCGCCCGCAGCGCCAGTTTTTCCGATTACGCCAAAGCAAAACAGTATCTGGAAAAGCAAAAACTTCCCGTAGTGATCAAGGCTGACGGGTTGGCGGCCGGCAAGGGCGTGGTCGTCGCCGAAACGAAACCGCAGGCAATAGCGGCACTTTCCGATTTCATGGAAAAGAAAACCCTCGGCGCGGCAGGGAACAGTATCGTTATTGAAGAGTGTCTCGTGGGCAAGGAGATGAGCTACTTTGCCTTTACTGATACGCATAGTACCGTCCCGGCGGTCCCGGCCTGCGACTACAAAAGAGTATTCGATAACGGAAAAGGCCCGAATACCGGTGGGATGGGTGCTTACAGCCCGCCGGTTTTTTTTAATGCTGAGCTGGGGCGGAAAATAGACGAAACAATTATGAAGCCGGTCGTTAAAGCCCTACAATCCGAAAGCAGACCGTATGAAGGAATCCTTTACGGCGGCTTGATGATCACCGCCGAAGGGCCGAAAGTGCTGGAATTCAATGCCCGTTTCGGCGACCCTGAGACCCAGGTTATTCTGCCTCGGCTGAAGACCGACCTTGTTGACATAATGTTGGCTATCGGTAACAAAGAACTCGGGATAACGAATATAGAGTGGAGCGAAGACGCCAGCGTCGGCGTCGTGCTGGCATCAGGCGGTTACCCGGGAGACTTCAAAACCGGTTTTCCCATCACCGGTTTGGATGACCTCGATAAAGACGTTCTGGTCTTCCACGCCGGCACTAAAATCGGGAAACAGCCGGGAGAGATACTTACCAGCGGCGGCAGGGTCCTGACCGTGGTGGCCACGGGAAAAACTCTTGCCGAAGCCAGAGAAAAGGTCTATGCTAATGTCGCGCGGATTCATTTTGAAGGCTGCCACTACCGTAAGGACATTGCTCAATTTTAAATTTCAAAACCGGATCTATGAAACGAATCTTCTCAAAAACTAATCTGTCATTGCGAGATTCGGCCTCCGGCCGAACCGAAGTGTCGATTTACATACGGCATACCGTAACTGTCATTGCGAGATTCGAACTCTATTCGAACCGAAGCAATCTATATCAATCGTTTGGCTTTGGATATTTTGGTTATTCGGGTTAATTTTTCGCATTTTCCTTTGCGAGGGTAAATAATGAATATAAAAGAATATCAGGAATTGAACACTTGGACGGACGAGACGAAACAAAACCAGTTCAAGATTTAAATTAGAAAAGGTGGATGAAATGCCATTACACATTATTTCCTCTCCCCTTGCGGGAGAGGAGTAAGGTGAGGGGTAGTCTCGGTAACGTACAATAATTTTGGAATTATCGATTAGATTAGAAGAACAGGTGGATGAAATGCCATTAGTCGGCGTCGTCATGGGCAGCAAATCGGATAACGAGGTTCTGCAACCGATGCTCGATACCTTGAAACAACTCGGTATCGAACACGAGGTCAACGTTATTTCTGCCCACCGCACCCCGGAAAAAGCCCGGCAATACGGACTTGCCGCGCGTAGCCGCGGTATCGAAGTTATTATCGCTGCTGCCGGCGGTGCCGCTCATCTTCCCGGCGTCCTGGCCAGTTGGACAACGCTCCCCGTCATCGGCGTTCCGTTGGCGAGCAGCGAATTAAAGGGCGTCGACGCCCTATACTCGATCGTCCAGATGCCGGTTGGAATTCCCGTGGCGGGAGTCGCGATCGGAAGTGACGGGGCAAAGAACGCCGCTTACCTGGCCGCAGAGATACTGGGGCTTAAATATGAAGCCATCAAAAAGGCTTATGAAAAATATCGAAGCGACCTGCAAGGAGAAACTAAGTAGATGATTGACCGCTACTCCCGTCCCCGCATGAAGCAGGTATGGTCGGACGAAAACAAATACGAGAAATGGCTGGAAGTGGAGATCGCCGTTTGTGAAGCCTGGGCTGCCCTGGGTGTCGTGCCCAAAAACGCCCTGCCCAAGATAAAGCTTGCCCGTCTCGACATTAACCGCATGAACGAGATCTTCAAAGAAACCCATCACGATATGACGGCTTTCTTGAAAGCTGTTGCGGAGAGCCTGGGTCAGGAATCACGTTTTATCCATCTCGGTCTTACCTCCTCCGACGTCATGGATACCGCCCTCAGCTTGCAGTTGGTCGAGGCCACGGAAATACTAAACCAGGATATAAAAGAGCTTGTTGCCGTGATAGCGGAACAGGCTATCAAGCATAAATTCACCACGATGGTCGGCCGCACTCACGGCGTTCACGCTGAGCCGATCACGTTCGGTCTTAAGCTGGCTTTATGGGTCGACGACATGAACCGCAACCGCCGGCGGCTTAGCGAAGCTGCCAAGGCCATCGCCGTCGGCAAAATTTCCGGTGCGGTGGGTACTTATGCAACCCTTTCACCCGAGATAGAAGAAAAGGCTTGTGCCCGGTTGAAGCTGGCTCCCGCGCCTATTTCCAACCAGGTCCTTTCCCGCGACCGCCATGCCCAGTTCGTTACTACACTGGCGATCATCGCCGGTTCGCTCGAGAAATTCGCCACCGAGATCAGAGCCCTGCAAAAAACTGAGACCCGTGAGGCCGAAGAACCTTTCGCCGGCGGACAGACCGGGTCGTCGGCAATGCCCCACAAGCGGAACCCGGAACTATGCGAGCGCATCTGCGGGCTGGCCCGCCTGGTAAGAGGCTTTGCCGTAACCTCGCTGGAAAACATTGCCCTGTGGCACGAGAGGGACATCAGCCATTCTTCCACAGAGCGGATAATTTTGCCTGACGCCTGTCTCGTCATGGATTATGCTCTCGATACCTTCACCGGCGTAATGAAGGGGCTACAGGTCTATCCCAGGCGGATGCAGCACAACCTGGAATTAACGAAGGGGCTCGTTTTTTCGCAACGAGTCATGCTGGCACTCATCGACAAAGGGTTGAGCCGCCAAAAAGCCTACGAACTGGTCCAGCGCAACGCCATGAAATCATGGCGAACGGGACGCAATTTTCTCAGCCTGCTGAAGACCGACGGGGAAGTTACCGCCGCATTGCCTTCGAGCGAAATGGAAAAGCTGTTCGACTATCAGTATTATCTGCGTTACGTGGACGATATTTTCCACCGGTTGGGGCTAACGGAAAACCAGTGGAAAATTAATCATAACGAGTAACATTTTTGTCATTGCGAGCGCATCCCCAATATGTTTGGGGAGCCGAAGCAATCCGGGTGAACAAATCAGACTGAGTAAATTCTTTTACTTCATTTGAAGCTATTAAATTGACAACCGCCGTCTGGTTTAGTTATTATTTCTGATTATGCGCGTCATTACCGGCAAGGCTAAAGGCAGCCACCTCAGAATGCCTAAAGGTCCGACTCGACCCGCTACGGATTTAGTCAAGGGGGCGATCTTTTCCATTCTGGAAAATATGACCGAGGACTGGGACAAAGTGCTCGACCTCTTCTCCGGAAGCGGAGGTTTAGGTATCGAGGCTTTAAGCCGTGGCGCCGGCTGGGTCGATTTTATCGACCGCGAGCCGAAAGTCTGCGACACGATAAAGGAGAATTTGGAAAAGACCAAGCTCTCCGAATACTCTCATGTCTATTGTGCCGGCGTCGGTAAAGCTATTTCCTTCCTGGACAAGGAATACAGCATTATTCTTTGCGATCCGCCGTACAAGAATGCTGCTGTGGGCAGTTTGTTGCAGCAGTTGGCCGACTCCAAATTGGTCGGGCCGAATACTATCGTTATCGCCACCTATCCCGAATATCGTCCTTTAGGTCCCGCCTACGGCACCCTGAAATCGATAAAAGAAGTCCGTCATGGCGATAGTTGTATCGCCGTATACCGGAGGGACAGCACGGCATGACGACGGCTGTTTACCCTGGAACTTTCGATCCGTTTACGAAAGGTCACCTGGATATTGCCAAGAGAACAGCCAGGCTTTTCGACAGGATTATCATTGCGGTATACGATACGCCGGGTAAGAAACTGATGTTCACTACCGATGAACGGGTTGAGTTGGTCAAACAGTCGATTACCGATCTGCCTAACGTCACGGTGCAGTCGTATACCGGGCTGACAGTAACCTTTGCCCGTGAGGTCGGAGCGGAAACATTGGTACGCGGCCTCCGGATCGGTGCCGACTTCGAGGGCGAGTTCGAGATGGCATTGATGAACAAGAACTTGGCCCCCGATTGCGAGCTCGTTTGTTTGATGGCTAGTATGAAATACCAGTTTCTGAGCTCAAGTATACTTAAAGAAGTTGCCCGGCTTGGCGGCAATATCGACGACCTTGTTCCCAGGCCGGTTATCGGCGCTATGAAGGCGAAACTTAAAGCTGCGCGAAAGACGTCGAAGCAACCGTAAAAAGAAATCATAAATAGGGAGGGAGGATTTTTAAATGGCGTACAAGATTACCGATGATTGCATTAGTTGTGGAGCCTGTGAACCTTCGTGTCCGAATCAGGCAATTAGCGAGGGGAAAACCGTTTACGATGTAAACCCCGATAAATGCACCGAGTGCGTCGGTTCTTTCGCTTCACCCCGATGCGTTGAGGTTTGCCCCGTGGATTGCTGCGTTCCGGATCCCGACCACCGCGAGAGCCGCGAAACCCTGCTCGCCAGATGGAAGACGCTGCACCCCGGCGAGACCCCGAAAGTTACGTAGTTTGGGCTTTTCCGGGCGGATTCAATTTAGAAAAGTGCGGATAACGTCGAACTCAGAGGGAAGCAAAGCCAAAAACGCGGCTAGCTGGTTTATCAGCAATCTTGCCAGGCCTGAATCGCTAATGGCTTGATTCATGCCGAAAAATCGGACCCATATCGCGAGAAGGGCTCCGACGCTGATAGCTCCCATTCCGAGACCAAAGACCATTCCGCCTAAACCGTTGAGCCAGCCCAGCGTCAGCGACGAAACGATCTTGGTGAGCAGCCAACCGAGTACAAGAGCGGCCAGCATGACGATTGCCAGCACAATGACAAAGGCAATGATCCTGGCCGCTCTTTCGTCTGGAACGAAACTCAGGCGCGGGGCGAGACTCAGGTAATAAAGTCCTGCCAGTTTTATTCCCACCACCAAGCCGATCAGGGAAAGCAACGACCGGATCAATCCGGTTCTCCAACCAGCGAAGGCGCTGCCGACCAGGATCACGAGAATTACAATATCCAGCCAGTTCACACCCTTAGTGTACAACCATTAGCTATTTTCCTCAATATCCACTTTCCCGGACTGTCATTGCGAGATTCGGCATTTTGCCGAACCGTTCATCCTGAGTTTGTCGAAGGAAGCAATCTCGGTAAACCGTTTGATCATTGAATTTTGGCTATTGGTCATTTCTTGGTTATTGCGGAGCCGCGGCGACGTTCCGTATGTCCCGATTCATTCTTCATGCGGGATGCCGTATGAACGGAGCGAATCGGCAAGTTTTGCGAATCGGAATATAGTGGTTGTCAAAAGCCTCAGATTAAAATACAATAGATGGGCTGGAGGGATCGCATAGTGGTCTAGTGCGGGCGCCTGCTAAGCGCTTACCCTACGAAAGTGGGGTCGTGGGTTCAAATCCCGCTCCCTCCGCCATACTCTCCGCTTGTATTTACTTTCAAAATATTTCCTCACCCTTGCGGGAGTTATATCACATGTCATTCTGAGGAATGAAATGACGAAGAATCTGAGGGCGAGGTTCGGTTGTCATTGCGAGACCATTCCACCGAAGGGGGAAGGCGAAGCAATCTCGGTTTTTCCTGTTTGTCCCGAGCCGGGTTCATACGGCACCCTGCATGAGTGAAACGAATCGGAGGGATTAAGTGCTTGCCCAATGCTTGATACTGGCTGAATGGGTATTTCAACTTCAAACTATTTCCTCTCCCCTTGCGGGAGAGGATTAAGGTGAGGGGTATTTCACCAACAGGTTCTGCTCGATGACAAAAGCATCATCTCTACCAAACACAATGCCCCGCTATTACATCTGGACCATCGGCTGTCAGATGAATAAGGCGGAGTCGGACCGGCTTGCTCATCTGCTCGAAGAGCGAGGCTATCAAGCCGCCGCCGCTCCTGATGCCGCGGATATTATCATCCTTAATAGCTGCGTAGTGCGGGAGCATGCCGAAAACCGCGTGGTTAACCGGCTTCACCTGTTGCGGCCGTTGAAAAACAAGCTCCCCAACGTTACCCTGGCTTTGACCGGGTGCATGGTCGATTCCAATATCGATGAGATGAAAAAGGAATTTCCCCATATCGACCACTTCTTCAAGCCCGGTGAAATACCATCCTGGCTGGAAGAAATGGAAAAAGCCGCTTGCGATAGCGAATGTTTGGGGACAACAAAACCCAGTTCGGTTTGTGCCTTCGTGCCTATCATTCAGGGTTGCGACCAGTTTTGCACCTACTGCATTGTTCCCTACCGCCGCGGCCGCGAACGAAGCCGTCCGGTTGCGGAAATAGTGGTGGAAGCGGAAGAACTCGCTAGATCAGGCATCCGGGAAATCACTTTGGTCGGACAAAATGTCGACGCCTACGGACATGACCTTCCCGACAAACCCGATTTGGCCGGCTTGCTCGAAAAACTCGAGAAGGTCGACGGCTTGTTCCGCCTGCGTTTTTTGACCAATCATCCCAAGGACATGAGTACCCGGCTGATAGACGCCATCTCCCGCCAAGACAAGGTGTGCGAACAGGTGAACCTGCCCGTTCAAGCAGGCAGCAATGATATTTTATCGGCAATGAAACGAGGCTATTCTGCGGAGCAATATCGCCACCTTATCAGCGAAATACGCCTGAAGGTACCCGGCATTGCCTTGAGTACCGATGTAATCGTCGGCTTTCCCGGAGAAACCGCCGAGCGTTTCGAACAAACGGTCGACCTGCTCGCCGATTTGAAATTCGATGCGGTTCACATCGCCGCGTATTCGCCAAGGAAAGGAACGGTTGCCGCCCGGCAATATACCGATGACGTCACTCCGGCGGAAAAAAAGAGACGTCTCGCGATTATCGAAAAAATGCAAACGGAAATCGCCTCGGGCATCAACGCCGCACTCTCAGGTCGAACGGTGGCAGTCCTGGTGGAAGGTAAAGAAAAAGACAGTTGGTACGGCCGGACAAGGACCAACAAGCTGGTATTCATCAGCAAATTCGCCGGACAGCCGGGTGACCGGGTTGACGTTCTAATCGACCGTACCGGGCCGTGGTCGCTCCAGGGCAAAATCAACAACGGGGAAAATCATGAGAGAAAGAAATAGCTACCCGGAGATACCGGAGAAATACCTGGACGAATTCATCGGCAGGGCACTGTCCGAGGATATAGGTACCGGTGATATTACCTCCGAAATACTGATACCATCCGACCTGCAAGGCCGGGCATTCCTGCTTGTTAAAGACCGCGGCGTACTCGCCGGTATCGATGTTGCCAGAAAGGTTTTCCTTCGCGTCGACCCTTCTTTGCGCGTCGAGTTGCACTTCGCCGACGGCGCCAGAGTAAAGTCGGGCGACAGGGTTGCAGATATTTCCGGACGTGTGACCGGTATTCTCAAGGCCGAGCGCACTGCGCTGAATATCCTACAGAGGTTGAGCGGAATCGCTACCCAAACCGCTAAATATGTGGCTAAAACGCGCGGGCTGGCCGTTAAAGTCGCGGACACCCGCAAAACCACACCGGGGCTGCGGATGCTGGAAAAGTATGCCGTACGCATGGGTGGCGGGTACAATCACCGCCTGGACATGAGCGACGGCATTCTCATTAAAGACAACCACCTCGCCGCACAGCGCACCCTGGGAAAAAGCCTGAAAGACGCCGTCATCGCCGCGAAGAAAAAAGCCCCTTCCGGGTTACCGGTAGAAGTAGAGGTCACCAGCGTTGACGAAGCACTATCAGCGGCTGAAGCCGGGGCAGACATCATCATGCTGGATAACATGACTCCGGAAGAGATGAGCCGTGCCGTATCTGTTCTTCCTCCCGGTATTAAAACGGAAGCGTCCGGCGGCGTCACGCTGGCGAATATTCGGGCCGTCGCTTCAACCGGTGTGGATATCGTTTCCGTCGGAGCCTTGACCCATTCGCCAAAAGTTCTGGATATCAGCCTCGAGCTTGAGCCGCAAATGCTCAAACTTTTTTAGCACGTCGGCGGGAGTAATCTCAGCCTGTTCTTCTCTACCCTTTCGTGGATCTGTATCAAAATTGAATGCCCCTTGTCACCCTGAGCAATGCGAAGGGTATCGGTGTAGTGGGGCTTGGTGTTTGTATCTTGGTTATTGGTTATTTCGGTTATTCGTGCTTGTTTCTTGCTTCGTGCTTCGTGCTTCGAATTTTATCCTCATTCACCCTGAGCCGTTCGAAGGGTTTCCTTCTTGTCTTTCCGGACTCGATCCGGAATCCAGCAGTCCCCCAATCCCCAACCCCCAGCCCCCAGTCTCCAATCTCAGCTTTTATCTCTTATCCGTACACTATCTTGTACATCAAGAACAAGCCGAAAATTATGCTGAACAACCCGGCCGTCGCCTGGACGGCACGGTTCAACGACGGAATCCCTTTCGAAACCGAGAATGGCAAACTGATAAAAATGGATATCAAGCCCATGCTTACTGCCGTTCCCAGCCCGAACAGCAAAATGTAAGATACCCCCGCCGCGGTAGATCTGATATCGGCCAGCACGAGGAGCATGAGAGCGGCACTACCCGCTAACCCGTGCACGGTCCCCACCAGGAAGGACTTGATCCTGAACAACGGCGCCGGTTTCCCCTTTACCTCGCCGGCATGATGTTCTCCCGGCAGGATGTCCGCGGCCAGCACTTTGCCCAGATTCTCCTTTTGGGCGAGGTGAGCGTGGGCATGGTCGGGAGTCGCCTCGTGCAGATGGAAATGCTTGTGTTCGCTGCCACCGTCGTGGCGGTGAGCGTGAACATGCACCTTGTGCCGCCGGAACGACAACAACGTCTGGGTACCCAGCAACAAAAGCATTATTCCTACCAGGAACTCGAAACCAAGCGCCATTTTCGGCGGCATTTGTATATGCAGCATGAGCAGTAAAATGCCGGCGAGAAACAGGGTTAGTGTATGCCCCAGCCCCCAGGAAATTCCCACCCATACCGCTCGTAGCGGGTTTTTGTAATCGCTGACGATCGTGGTTACGGCCACGAGATGGTCGGCGTCAAAGGCATGCCTGACGCCCAGTAACAAGCCCAATAACAGGATTTCCAACTCTGATGTCAATTAATAACTCCGCCACCCCTATTGTGTTAATTATAACATGCCACTTCACATTGACCATCCTTCTGCTTTACTTTCCAACATATATGATATATCATACTAGTATTGTATGCCTGATGATTCATACTGTTGAGGATAAATACGATGATAAGCGAAAATATGATCGGATCTGGAAGTCCCAAGTTTTACGGCTCTACCACTATCGGCGAAAGAGGCCAAATGGTAATTCCTGTTGAAGCCCGGAAGGATTTCCAAATTACCCCGAACACAAAATTACTTGTATTTGGTAGTCCCAGCGGTGGCGGACTGATGGTTATAAAAGCGGAATTTGTAACTGCTTTTTTGACAAAAGCTACCGAAATGTTGAAGGGACTTGAAACAGTGGTGAAGGCTGAACAAGGCAACAGCTCTTGAGTTACCGCCCATTTGAGCAATGTGAATACCAACCGTAAGTTGAAATCTGTAGAATTATTTTTCGAAAAGCAAATGAGGAAAGGAGAGTCATAAGTGTGATCGGTACGACAGTTACCAAAATTCAGACCGAGATTGGATCCGGCAGAGATATCGTCCTTCGGGCTAATGGTCTGTTCAAGCGGTTCGGCACCTTAGAAGCGGTCAAGGGCGTCAGCTTCGAGCTTCACCGCGGCGAAGTATTCGGGTTTTTAGGGCCGAACGGGGCCGGCAAAAGCACGACAGTTGGCATGATATTGGGGCTTATCGCTCCTACCGCCGGCAGCGTCGAAATATTCGGCGTGAAGCAGGACGGCAATCGCTGGAATGAACTGCGCCGCGTCGGCGCCATCATCGAAGAACCGGCATTTTATCCCTACCTGTCCGGTTGGGACAATCTGGAAGTGCTGGCCATATCCATAGGCGATATACCCCGAAGCAAGATCACCGAGGTGCTGGAAAGGGTAAATCTGCTCGACCGGGCTAAAGACCAGTACGGCCATTATTCCATGGGTATGAAACAGCGGCTTGGCATCGCTTCTACGCTTCTCCGCAGCCCTGAACTCATCATACTGGATGAGCCTACCAACGGGCTTGATCCGGCCGGCACTAAAGAGATACGCGACCTGATACCGCAACTGGCTCTCGAGAACCGGGCGGTGCTGCTTTGCAGCCATTTACTCCATGAAGTTGAAATGGTTTGCAGCAGAGTCGCGATTATCAAGCAGGGTGTCATTATCGCTAACGCCCCCATAAAAGAGCTTCTCTCGAGAGGCAATCAGTTGCAAATTAAAGTAGACAAAATGGAAGAGGCGAAAGCCATACTTGGTAATCTGCCGTGGATAAAATCGGTAACAAGAGAGGATGATCATTTGGTAATTGACGTACCCCAGGACCGCAGCGCCGATGTCAACCTGGCACTGACAGAAAAAGGTATCCGGGTATCGGAGCTTTTTAATCGCTCTACCAGTCTTGAAAGCGTCTTCCTGCAGTTGACAGGAGGTGCCGCTGGTGACTAATTCTATTTCTGTCGCCAAAAGTGGCACGCTTTTCTCGGGACTGGGCCGCATGATTGGGGCCGAGTTCCTCAAACTGCGTAAACGCTCCCTGACAAAAATACTGATGTTCATCCTCGCTGGTATCATCGCTCTGGTGAACCTGCTGCTTCTCGCCATATCCAAGGTCACTCTGCCTGCGGGCAGAGGACAGGACTTGGGCAATCTTAGTGACCTTATGGGGCTGTCATCGGGCGTTCCCTTCGCGCTGTCTCTCATGGCGTCTTTTGGGGTTGTCCTGGCCATAATCCTGTCGGCCAGCTCGATGGGTAGCGAATACAACTGGAAAACCATCCGAACAGCCCTGATTTCCAGTGAGAGCCGTTTCAAGTTCCTCACGGCAAAGCTCATCTCGCTTGGGCTCATGATTCTCATTGGCATGGTCGTCGGAGTCGTAGTTGGCATCATAATGAGCCTTATCACCAACGCTATCGGCGGCTATACCTTTGATTTCAGTTTTCTTACGGGTTCCTACATTTGGCAGCAATTTCTCCAGTTCTGGCGTACTTTCTTCACTATCATACCCTTTGCACTGCTGGCCTTCATGATGTCGATCGTGGGTCGCTCCGCCATGCCGGGCATTTCCACTGGCATCGGTGTGCTTTTCCTGGAATCCCTAATCACCACTTTTATGCGGCTGGCAGGCGGCTGGATCGCTAAAGTCCCGGACTATCTGCTGAACGCCAACGTGCAGGCCATTACCGCCCTCAACCAACTTCCTCGCGGCTTCGGCAGAATGGGCGTTAGCACAACGGGAGACGCCGAACCAAGCCTGACACACGCCTAC
>JAUSGV010000074.1 GCA_030648675.1 Dehalococcoidales bacterium | reverse complement strand
GCAGTTATTATAACAAACCAAAATGTCGCGACAACGGCATTTTTTCTCTTTATCTTTCAAGCGTATCATGTGCGTTATATTTTCATGGTATACTAAGCACCGAAAAGGGGGTCATTTGAAGGGAAAGGATTTACTCTCGATATCCGATTTCGACAGAGAAGATATTCTCTCTCTGCTCTCGGAAGCAGCCGATATGAAGGCTAGCGGCACTTGGACTACTGCCTTGAAACGTAAGGTGCTTGCTCTTGTATTTGAAAAACCGTCCCTGCGAACGCGAGTCAGTTTTGAACTTGCCATGCGCCAGCTTGGCGGCCAGGTTATTTATTTGTCGCCCGCTGAGGTTGGATTGGGACACCGTGAATCGGTCCCTGATGTAACGAGAGTGCTGAACCGTTTCGTCAACGTTTTGGTCGCCCGCACATTTTCACACGGCACTCTTGAAATCATGGCGAATCACTCCGACATCCCGATAATCAACGCCCTGTCCGACTTGGAGCACCCCTGCCAGGCACTCGCCGATCTACTCACTATCTCCGAACACAAAGGCCACCTCGATGGATTGACTATCGCATATGTCGGCGATGGTAACAACGTAGCCAACAGTTTAATTTTAGCCGCCACGATGATGGGTATTAATTTTAGGATTGCGTCACCGAAAGGTTATGCCATCCCCAACGCAATATCTCGCCGGGCACAAAAATATGCCGATGAAAGCGGAAGCCGTATAGTTTATACCGAAGACCCGACGAAGGCGGTCAACGGAGCCGACGTAGTTTATACCGATACCTGGACCAGTATGGGCCAAGAATCGGAAGCGGCAATTCGCCGCCAGATATTCGCCAAATATCAGGTTAACCATAAATTACTTTCCGCAGCTAAAGAAGACGCTGTCGTCATGCACCCCTTACCCGCGCACCGGGGAGAAGAGGTGACCGATGATGTCCTCGATAGCCTCCAATCCGTCGTTATCGACCAGGCAGAAAACCGGTTGCATGTTCAGAAGGCTCTGCTTTTCCGGATGCTTGGCGGGACTGAAAATATGGTTCGCTCACGCTAGCATTCTTTCTTTTAGTTACTTTCAGGAAATACACGGTGAAGATATAAAATGCAAAAACCTCTTGTAGCACTCGTCGGCCGGCAAAATGTCGGAAAATCTACCCTCCTGAATCGCCTTGCCGGAAAGCAGATATCGATTACACACGATCTTCCGGGAACAACCCGCGACCGCGTCGGAGCCGACGTAAGCTGGAACGGTATTGAATTCACGCTCATCGATACCGCCGGCCTCGGGATACGACCGGATTTACCAATTTCCAAAAAGGTAACGGCACAGGTAGAAGCCGCTATCGCTGAGGCCGACCTCATCGTTTTTGTCGTCGATGTTCAAGCCGGTATAACCCCGCTGGACCTTGAAATTGCAGCACGACTTCGCAAGGCTCATAAACCGGTAATTCTTGCCGCCAATAAAGCTGACAACCTATCCTTGGAGCGGGACATTACCGAGTTTTACGAATTGAGTCTGGGCGAACCGATACCATTCTCTGCCTACCATGGTAAAGGGACGGGAGAATTACTGGATGCAATAAAATCGCTCCTGCCGCCGCCCGAGGAGATCTCTAAAGAACCGGTTGCAGTAAAAGTAGCCATCGTAGGACGCCCAAACGTTGGCAAGTCGGCGCTGTTAAATTCGCTGCTTGGAACACAACGTGCCATTGTTGACAGTACCCCGGGAACGACTCGAGACACGCTCGACACTCTACTTGACTTTAAGGGGCAAAATGTGTTACTTATTGATACCGCTGGTATCAGGCGCCGCGGGCGCATAAAAGCAGGAATAGAACAATATAGCGTTCTTCGCTCTTTGCGGGCGATTGATCGAGCAGATGTTATCTTGCTCGTTCTTGATGCCGCCGAGCGAGTTACCGATCAGGACTTGCACGTCGCTGGTTACATCCAGCAGGCTTTCAAAGGAGTTATACTTATAGTTAATAAATGGGACCTTGTAACTGAAGAGAATACTACGGATTGGAGTAGCTATCTGCGCAGTCAGCTTAATTTTATGTCATATGCACCGATAGTATTTACATCAGCTATATCCGGTCAAGGCGTTGACCGCATCCTGCCTCAGGTATTCGAGGTTTACCAGGAACGAATAAAACGGCCTCCGACGGCCGAGGTAAACAGCGTTATCCGGCAGGCGATTGCGGCTCACGGTCCCGCGAAAGGTCGCACTAAATCACTCAAGATTAAGTACGCCACTCAGGCAGAAACCAATCCGCCTACTTTTATATTCTTTGTTAACGATGCTAAACTGGTTCATTTTTCGTACCGCCGCTATCTTGAAAACAAGCTTCGCGAGTATTTCGGTTTCAGCGGTACACCTCTGAAACTAATCTTTAGATCCAGGGGTGAATCATGATATTCGCCAAATTTGCTACAATTATCGTTTTATGCTATCTTTTAGGTTCGATTCCGTTCGGCGTCCTGGTTGGGCGGCTATTCGCCAAAGTTGATGTAAGAAATTACGGTAGCGGTAAAATGGGCGCTACTAACGTCATGCGCGTAGCCGGGAAAAAGGCCGCTGTCATTGTCTTCGTTTGCGATTTATTAAAAGGAGTCATGGCTGTCTCTATCGCCTGGGTCATTTTCCGTGGAGGAGCCAGAGTGGTTCCCGACTCCGCTGATTGGTGGATGGTAAAAGGAGCTCCTGCGGCTGCCGCTCTGGCGGCGATGATCGGTCACACCTGGCCGATTTTTCTAAAGTTTCAAGGCGGGCGTGGAGTAGCCACTTTCTACGGCGGTCTGGCAGTTTTGTGTCCCCCGGCTTTTTTGATCGGCGGACAGATCACTCTCCTCAGCGCCGGCTTAACGCGGTATGTTTCTCTCGGTTCTATTGCCGGAGCCATCGGTGCATACACGATACTGTTACCCCTTACTATATTCAACGGTTACCCCATTGAGTTGCTGCTTTATTCACTGGCAGGGACCATCGGCTTGATTATTACTCATCGTGATAATATCGAACGATTGGTTGCCGGCACCGAACGCCGTATCGGGGAACGGAAACTCAAGACTGTCGAGCCTCCATCTAAACAATACCCGGGGTAGTTATGCCCAAGATCGCCATTATTGGCACGACGTCATGGGGCATTACCCTGGCAGTTTTACTAGCCCGTAAAAAATCTGAGGTTAGTTTATGGGCGCGTTCCGAACAAGAAGCTGCCGAATTTGCCGCTAGCAAGCAAAATAGGGGCACTCTTTCTCAGGGAGTTCAGTTTCCCCCCAACCTTACTGTTACCAGTTCGCTAGACAGTGCTCTGAACTCGGCACAGGCAGTTATCCTGGCGGTACCTTCCCAAAAATTGCGCCAGAACATTAAGCTGGTTGCCGGATATCTGACCGATTCCACGCTTATTATCAGTGCGGCTAAGGGTCTGGAAATATCGAGTCGAAAACGTATGTCTCTGGTTATTGCCGAAGAAGTTCCACCTCGCCTGAGACATAACATATGCGTCCTATCCGGCCCTAACCTGGCTCCAGAGATAATAAAGGGACTTCCTTCCGCAACTGTAATCGCTTCCGACCACGAAGTAACTGCCAGAAAAGCCCAAAAACTCCTGACCTCGCCTACCCTCTGCGTTTATACCAACACCGATGTTATCGGCGTAGAACTCGGCGGTGCATTGAAAAACATCATCGCTCTCGGTGCCGGTATCGCCGACGGCCTGGGCTATGGCGATAACGCCAAAGCTGCCCTCATCACCCGTGGACTTACTGAAATGACGGCGCTGGGTGTGGCTCTCGGGGCCAATCCGCTTACCTTCTCCGGTCTTGCCGGACTGGGTGATTTAATTGCGACCTGTGCCAGTCCCCTCAGCCGCAACCATTATGTCGGCGTGGAGCTGACAAAGGGACGTTCTCTCCAGGACATTACAGGTTCGATGTCCGGAGTTGCGGAAGGCGTAACTACCACCCTGGTTGTATGGGATTTAGCCAGGCAGATGGGGCTGGCCATGCCGATCACTGAAGGCATTCACAGTATTCTTTACGAGGGCACCGACTTGAAAGAGGCGGTCGCTAAACTCATGCAGGCAGAAGCTTACCACGAACTAACCGGCCGGAAGTGGCAACTATTTTCGTTCTTGCGCCGTTCGCGAGTGCGCTCTTCCTGATTTAAGCCGGTTCTGTTACTTCAGCGTTTTTTCCAGCTCTTCAAAGATGCGTTTTTGCTGGGCTGTCAAAGTCTCGGGAGTCACTACTTTGGCGGTAATAAACTGGTCTCCGCGGCCGTGCCCGTTCAGATGAGGTACACCTTTATGTTTCAAACGAAACACCTGTCCGGTTTGCGTACCCGGCGGAATCCTTAATTTCGTTTTATCCTCGAGGGTCGGAATTTCTGCTTCTGTACCTAAAGTCGCCTTGGCAATATTCAGCGATAGCTCATAATAAATATCATCGCCTTCTCTGGTGAAAAGTTCGTGCTTTGCGACGGAGAGGCTGACGTACAAATCACCGGCACCCGCCCCTCTGGCTCCAACATCCCCTTCTCCGCTAAGGCGTAGCCTGGAGTTATCGTCGACCCCTGCCGGTATTTTAACCAGGATTTTGCGAGTGTTTTTCTCTTTACCGGTGCCCCGGCATTTCGGACAGGGGTTTTTGATTATGCTGCCTTCCCCGCGGCATCGCGGGCAAATTGTGACGTTGGCAAAACGACCGAAAATACTTTGCTGAATGCGTTGAATCTGTCCCCGGCCGTCGCACTCCGGGCATCTTTCCGGCTGCGTGTTCGGGGCCGCCCCCAGACCCTGGCACGCCGAACAATATTCGACGCGCGGTATGCTTATCTCTTTTTCCGCACCGAAGGCAGCTTCTGCCAGCGTGATACTAATTTTGTAGCTCAGATCGTCGCCGCGGCTGGGAGCCTGACGTCCAGTCGCGGTTGCACCACCGAAAAAGGCGTCGAATATATCTCCCAAACCGCTGAACGTCGCTCCGTCAAAGTTCTGCCCGAAGAACTCTCCGCTAGCTCCGTTATGACCAATGCGGTCATAATTAGACCGCTTATCGCGATCGGACAGGCATTCGTAAGCCTCGTTCAGTTCTTTGAACTTACCTTCCGCCCCGCTCTCGTGGTTGTGGTCCGGGTGATACTTAAAAGCTAACTTCCTGAAAGCGCTCTTTATTTCTTCATCGCCGGCTTCCCGGCTAACGCCGAGCACTTCATAATAATCACGTTTTACTGGCATGGTACGCTATTCTTGTTATGACCTCCAACGGTGGTTCAATCAATATACTATCTTATACCTCTCTGAATTCGCCTTCAACTGTCCCTTCATCAGGGCCTTTTCCGCCAGGCGGGGGTTGAGAACCGGGTGGAGGCGGCTGCGGCGGCGTTTGCTGCTGCTGCTGGTAAACGGCAGCCCCGACTTTTTGCAGCAAATCATTCAGCTCCTGCGTCGCTTTACGCATGGCTTCCATATCGTTTCCTTGAAGAGCGGCTCGTACAGCTTTGATCTTTTCTTCTACCTGCTGATTCAAATCCGCCGGTATCTTGTCTTTATTGTCGCGCAGGGTCTTTTCCGCGTTATAGGCAAGACTATCCGCGGTATTACGCGTTTCTATTTCCTCGCGACGCTTGGTATCTTCAGCCGCATGAATTTCAGCTTCGCGGCGCATCTTTTCAACTTCATCCTTGTTCAATCCACTGGTCGCCGTTATAGTTATCTTTTGCTCCCTTCCCGTTCCCTTATCGCGAGCTTTAACGCTGAGAATTCCGTTGGCATCGATATCGAAGGTTACTTCTATCTGGGGTAACCCTCGGGGAGACGGCAGAATTCCGTCCAGCATAAAATTACCCAGAGTCCGGTTATCGTTAGCCATCGGACGTTCACCCTGCAACACATGAATGTCTACACTCGGCTGGTTGTCTGCCGCAGTGCTGAACGTCTGGCTTTTTGAAGTGGGCACAGTTGTATTACGGGTGATCAGCGGTGTGGCCACTCCGCCTAAAGTCTCAATACCGAGCGTAAGCGGCGTTACATCCAGCAAGAGAACGTCCTTTACCTCTCCCTTAAGTACCCCGCCCTGGATTGCGGCCCCAATGGCGACGACTTCATCCGGATTGACGCTCT
Source organism: Dehalococcoidales bacterium (assembly GCA_030648675.1). GTDB lineage: Bacteria > Chloroflexota > Dehalococcoidia > Dehalococcoidales > UBA2162 > JAUSGV01. Next base: position 3,506 of record JAUSGV010000074.1, on the reverse strand, counting down.
TGTTCGGCTCTTTTCCAAAGAACTGTTTTACTTTCTGTTGTACCAGCGGCATTCTCGTCTGTCCGCCAACTAAAATTACCTCGTTGATTTGGGCTGAGGTTTTACCGGCATCGTTCAACGCCTGACGGCAGGGCTCTAACGTCCTTTCTACAAGACCCATTACCAATTGTTCCAACTTGGCCCTGGTTAAATTGATATTCAAATGTTTCGGGCCGCTTGCATCCGCCGTTATGAACGGCAGGTTAACCTCAGTTTGCTGCACGGTGGATAATTCGATCTTTGATTTTTCGGCCGCTTCTTTCAAACGCTGCAAAGCCATTCTGTCTTTAGACAGGTCGATACCCTGATCGCGCTTAAACTCTTCGATGAGCCAATCTATTATCACCTGGTCGAAATCATCACCGCCGAGATGAGTATCCCCGCTGGTAGACTTAACCTGGAAGGTACCTTCCCCCAATTCCAGTATCGAAATATCGAAGGTGCCGCCCCCGAGGTCGTAAACGGCTATCGTCTCTTCCTTTTTCTTGTCCAAGCCGTAAGCAAGTGCCGCGGCTGTCGGCTCGTTGATTATTCTCAGCACGTTCAGACCGGCGATAGCCCCGGCATCCTTGGTAGACTGCCTCTGGGCATCATTAAAGTAGGCAGGTACGGTAATTACCGCCTCGGTAACCTTTTCGCCAAGGTAAGCTTCCGCATCGGTTTTCAGCTTTTGCAGGATCATCGCCGATATTTCTTCAGGACGATATTCCTTGGCCCCCATAAGCACGCGGGCTTCGCTGTTCGCCCCCTTTGTAACCTTATACGTTTTGCGGCGGGCATCCTCTTCCACCGGCAATTCCCTTCCCGCCGGTTCGCCCCATTTCCGGCCCATAAACCGTTTGATGCTGTAAATTGTATTTTCCGGGTTTACTATCGACTGGCGTCGGGCTAGTTGCCCCACCAGTCGCTCGCCGGTCTTGCTCACCGCAACAACCGACGGTACCATATTTCCACCTTCAGCCGAGGGGATAACTACCGGTTCCCCTCCCTGCATAACGGCTATTTCACTGAACGTTGTTCCGAGATCGATTCCAACTACCTTCGACATCCCTGGTCCTCCTAAATCTATTCCGTATCCGATAAGTCCTCTCCCGTGCCTACCATCACCTTGGCCGGACGAAGGACTTTATCATGCAATTTATATCCTTTTTGAATCTCCTGGACGACAAATCCTTCTTTCCCCTTCCCTTCCTTTACCGCTTCATGCATTCGCGGATCGAACGGTTCATCCTTAGCTTTTATCGCAGACAAGCCTTGCATTTCCAGCGTTGCTTTTAATTTTCTTTCGATGAGTCTCATCCCCTCAACCCAGGCATCGTCGACTGCATCCTTCCCGTTTTGGAATGAGGTAAAAGCCCTTTCAAAATCATCCAGGATAGGCAGCAAACTAAAAATCACCGAAACACTGGCAAATTGTGCCATATCTGACATTTCCTGTTCGCAACGCCGCTTATAATTAATAAAATCCGCCTGCGATCTTTGCCAGCCTGCCAGATTAGCCTCAACCTTGGCTTTTGCTTCCTCCAATTGCTTTTTGATCGCGTCTATTTCATCTCCGGCGCCTAATACAGATTCGTTTTCACCCGTATTATCGCTCCCAGCCATTGTTCCTCCGTCGTCAACCAATATAATACTAAGCTACGATTGATTCTCTTTTCCGTACAACTGAGCAACTAATTGGTTTAACACAGATACCAGGTACTCAACCGTAGCTATGGTCCGGGCGTAAGGCATTCGCGTTGGGCCGATTACCCCGATCAACCCTGTTGCTTCGTCAGGTACGCCATAATTAGCCATCACTATGCTCAAGTCACGCATAGACTCGGTCTTGTTTTCTTTTCCTATTATGACGGTTACGCGTGCTGAAACCGGTGACTGCGGCAGAATGCTGCTTATCAATTTCCTCTGCTCAATAAGTTCAATTAGTGCCGAAGCGATATGATGATCATGGGCAAATTCAGGCTGATTAAGTGTGAAATGCAGCCCGTCAAGGCACGGCTCATCAAACTCTGCTTTGTCCTGGGCTTCCAAAAGCTTAACTAGCAGGTCATTCACCTGCTGCTCGATACCGCCAAGCCTTTCACTTTTAGGGGTTATCTGACTGCCGGTCATTCCCGAATAAGCAGCGTTCATGCGCATGGCCATAGTAGAAAGTTCCGGTTGCGAAACTTTACAATCGAAATTTACGAGTTGCTCTTTCACAGTCGCCCCTTCCAGTACCAGCACCATAAGTGCCATCGTATCCGTTAAACCCACCAGTTCCACATGTTTCATACGGCACGCACCGCTGTTTACTCTGGGTAATGTGACGACTACAGCATTCTGTACCATTTGCGATACCAGGCTAGCCGTTAGATTCAACCACTCTTCAATTTCCCTCTCCGCCTGATGGAAAATATGACTGATCAGTAGTCTTTCGTCGATAGGAAGCTGTACGTCACCAATCGATTGCACGTAGTATCGGTACCCGAGTTCTCCCGGCACTTTGCCCGAAGATGTGTGCGGGTGAGTTATAAAACCGGCTTCTTCAAGATAAGCCATCTCATTACGTATGGTGGCAGAACTCACGTCAAGGTCATAATCATCTATCAAGCTCTGTGAAGACACAGGCCTTGCCTTGGTAATATATTGCTCGATGATCGCCTTAAGGATTGTTTCTCTTCTTGGGGATAACATTTTGATACTCTTAGCAGTCTGGTCGCCAGACTGCTAATATATTCTTACATGTCTCTTGAGTTGTGTCAAGGCTAAATAATATTGTTTCCCGCCAAATTGACCAAACCACTTTACCATGATATAGTTAGGTAACTTAACAATGGAGATTTATTATTCAGGCCACGCCTGCTTTAAGATAAAAGGCAGCAACGCTACCGTTATAACCGACCCTTTTCCTCCGGACCTTGGCTATTCATTCGACCACCCTGCCGCTAACATCGTAACGGTCAGCCATTCCCATCCCGGTCACTCTTACACCCAGGCGATAACGGATAAACCAAGAATAGTTTCGCGCCCTGGTGAATATGAAATCAGTGGCGTCTTGATCATCGGAATTTCTTCCTTCCATGATTCCGAATCCGGAAGCATCCGCGGTAAAAACAACATATTCGTCATGCAAGTCGACGACATCTCGATCTGCCACCTGGGCGACCTGGGACATGTGCTCAGTCCCGCCCAGTTGCAGGAAATAGATAACGTGGATGTGCTATTGATTCCGGTTGGCGGCTCCACAACTATCGATGCCCCTTTGGCAGCCCAGATCGTACGGCAGTTAGAACCCAAAATAGTTGTGCCCATGCATTTTAAGGACGAGGTATCTCCTCGTAATCTGGCACCAGTGGACCGTGTCCTCACCGACCGGGGGGCGGGAGAGATTGTCCCCCGGTCTAAGCGGGTAGTAACCAAATCGAACCTGCCGGCTACTACACAAGTTGTTTTACTGCAGCATCAGGCGTTAGTCTGATCCGTAC
>JAUSGV010000146.1 GCA_030648675.1 Dehalococcoidales bacterium | reverse complement strand
GCGGATCTGGGGATCGCACATGATGGCGATGCCGACCGCATGATGGCAGTTGACGATAAAGGCCGGTTCATACCCGGTGATAAGCTTCTCTTACTTTTTACGGAACATATGTGCGCCAATAAAGTGGTAACGACTCTTGATACTTCCATGGTCATCGACCAGATCGGCATCGATGTCACCCGAACGAAAATTGGCGATATTTACGTTTCCGAGGAATTAAAAAAAGGAGGCGAATTCGGCGGGGAACCGTCTGGTGCTTGGATCTTTCCGACGCATTCGCTGTGTCCTGATGGAATCTACGCCGCGGCAATGATCACCGCAATTGCCAGCAGACACAGATTATCCGACATAGTCGACCGGATACCGCAATATTTTATTCTGCGGGGCAGCATCGCAAAAGACGGCGTGAAATTGTCTTCCGAACTGAAGAATAAACTCATGGTCTTGAAACCGTCATCTGTAAGCGATATCGACGGCGTCCGGCTTACGTTCGACGACGGTTGGGTATTAATCAGAGCTTCCGGTACCGAACCCAAGATCCGGCTGACCGCGGAAGCAAAAAGCGAAGCGCGAGTACGCGAGTTGTATAAGACCTGTCTCCACATTCTTGAAGGTCATCAAGGGTCAGGTAAGGAGAAATAGGATGAAAGCCGTCATTTTAGCTGCGGGCGAAGGAAGCAGGATGCGGCCTCTGACTTACACCCGACCCAAGGTGATGCTTCCAATTGCCAATAAGCCCATCGTTGAACATTTGTTAATAGAAGCCAAATTGGCTGGAATTAAAGAATTTATATTTATTGTCGGTTATCGCGACGAATCACTGCGAGAATATTTTGGCAACGGGAAAAATTGGGGGGTAAACGTTAAGTATCATAATCAGCGAAAGCAATTTGGCACTGCGGACGCTTTACGCATGATAGAACACCTCGTAGACGGAAATTTCCTGGTGATGAATGGTGATATCATTGTTCGCCACGCCGATATCAAGAAATTAATGCGTCGAAAAGAGACGACGATGAGTGTATTCGAGGTACAAAATACCGGCGACCTGGGAGCAGTCGTCGTTGAAGGGCGCCGTGTCGTCCGCATCCTGGAGAAGGTAAAAGGCGGAACTACTCTTTCGAATTTAGCTAACGCCGGTTTGTATCTTTTCACTACCGATATTTTTGCAGCAATATCGCATACTCCAAAATCCCCGCGCGGAGAATTTGAAATAACCGATTCTTTGCAGTGGTTGATTGAACAGGGGACAGTTGTCGGGCATCAGAAGATCGGATATTGGCTGGATCTTAGCTATCCCTGGAATTTGCTCGATATAAACGAAACCCTGCTGCCTGAAATCATCGAGAAAAACGAAGGCGAAATCGAGGAAAACGTGTATACAAAGGGAAAGGTTTCCATAGGTACCGGTACCCTGATCAAATCCGGCAGTTATATCGAAGGTCCTGTTATCATCGGCAACGATTGCCGACTAGGGCCTAACTGCTATATCAGACCTAACTCGGCTATCGGCGACCGCTGCCATATCGGCAACGCAGTAGAAATTAAAAACTCGATAATAATGAATAATAGTAAAATACCGCATTTGAGCTATGTCGGAGACAGCGTTATCGGCGAAAACTGCAATTTGGGCGCCGGGACCAAAATCGCCAATCTTCGTTTCGATAAACAGGAGATCGTAGTAGGCGGTAAAGGAACTAAACGCCGTAAGCTTGGTGCTATTATCGGCGACAACGTGGAAACGGGGATAAATGTTTCCATTAACTCGGGAAGTACAATTGGTAATAATACGTGGATCGGGCCGGCGGCGAATGTAACCGGCATCGTTGCTCCCGATTCGCGTATATTTTAGGTGGTGACTATGAAAAAGGCAGTAATTCTTGCCGCCGGGGAAGGCCAGCGTCTACGCCCCTTTACCGTGACCAAACCCAAGGCTATGCTCAGTATCGCTGGCAAGCCTATCTTGCAGTACGTCATCGAATCCCTTGAACAAAACGGAATCCGAGAAATAGTCGTCGTTGTGGGATATCACAGAGAGCAGGTATTCGATTATTTTGGCACCGGGGAGCAGTTCGGCGTAGAAATCAGCTATGTAGTACAGGAAAGGCAGCTTGGTACAGCTCACGCCCTGGCTCAGGCAAAAAATGCCGTAAAAGGCGAATTTATTCTCCTGCCCGGAGATAATTTGATCGATGGAGAAACTATTGCCAAATTTATCGCGAGTCATCCGGACGCTGTCCTGGTTAAAGCCGTTGATAATCCGTCGAGATATGGAATGGTCATCGCCGACGGGGGACTCGTAAAAAGCATTATCGAAAAACCGGCCGAGGCCGAAAGCAATATCATCAATACCGGCATATACGTTTTAAGCCACCGCATTTTCGAATATATCGACGAGAGGCTGGATATTCCGGACGTCCTTAACGGAATGCTGGAAGCCGGACACTCGCTGCACGTGCAAGAAACAAGGGGAACATGGCTTGACGTCGTTTACCCCTGGGATATCGTCAGGTTGAATGATGCTGTTCTGCATCGTATTACTGCCAGGTTGGGAGGAACGATCGAAGCGGGAGTGATGATCAAAGGGCAGGTATTCATCGGCAAAGATACTGTAATCCGGTCGAATTCGTATATCCTGGGTCCGGCAACGATCGGGGAAAATTGCGAGATAGGGCCTAATGTGTGTATCATGCCTTCCACCAGCATCGGCAATAATGTTGTCATTTCGCCGTTCGTGGCAATCGAGAACAGCGTGATAGGCAGCGATGTTAATATCGGCCCAGCCTCGATTGTCCAGAATTCGGTCATCGATCACGGTTGCGTGATCAAAGGACATTTTAACGCGTGCAGCGGGGAAGCGGAAGTCAAAATCGGTGACGAATGGCATACGGTGGATATGGGCATCATGCTGGGAGCTGATTGCCGGTTAGGGAACAGCGTTGTTACCCAACCGGGTACGATCGTCGGGAACTATTGTGAGATTCAACCCATGAAACTGGTTAGCGGAACTCTACCGGATAGGAGCCATGTCTATTAGAACTCAGACCGGTATGTTGGGTTAATTTTTGCATTTTAACGAATTAGCGGAATGATATGTGCGGTATTGTAGGATACGTAGGCGAAAAAAAAGCACAGCCCATACTTCTTAGCTGCCTTAAGAAGCTGGAATACCGGGGATACGACTCGTGCGGTATTGCCGTTGATAACGGAGGCATTGTTGTCTACAAAGACGCTTTAAGGGTCGAGGCTATGGCTAAATCTTTGCCCAGGCTGACCGGCAAAATCGGCATCGGCCATACCCGGTGGGCAACTCACGGGGGTCCTTCTAAGATCAACGCTCACCCTCATGTCGACTGTTCCGGAAACATTGCGGTAGTGCATAACGGTGTAATCACTAATTACAGCGAATTGAGGCGGGAGTTGGCGAAGGAAGGGCATAAATTTACGTCCGAAACCGATACGGAAGTTATCCCACATTTGATCGAGCGTTATTACCAAGGTAATCTGGAAGCAGCCGTTGAAAAAGCTTTAACGAAAGTGGCCGGGTCGTATGCCATCGCGGTACTCCGCTCCGGAGAAGCCAAAATGGTCGTCGCCAAAAAAGATAGTCCGTTGGTTATCGGTATCGGCGATGGAGAAAACTATGTCGCTTCGGACGTCTCGGCTTTCCTGGATTATACCGACAGAGCGGTCTACATCGAGGATGGGCAGATCGGGGTCATCACGAAGGATTGCGTTAAGATCGCTGATGACGGCAATAAGGTAGCCGTTAAGGAATACAAGATTCTCTGGAACGCCGAAGAGGCTCAAAAATCAGGCTATGAACACTTCATGCTCAAAGAGATCCACGAGCAGCCGAAAGTCATCAGGAATACACTTGCCGAATATATGCGGATTACCGATGAATCTAACGATGTCAAGCTGGCAGGTAACGGGCCGATTCTTATGCTTGCCTGCGGGACGTCCTATCACGCTGCCTTGGTCGGTAAATACGTTTTCGAAGATTTACTTAGCGTCCCGGTCCGGGTTGAAATCGCGTCGGAATTCAACCAGCAAAGGTACATACTCGGTAAGACGCTTGCTTTCGCCGTTACGCAATCCGGCGAAACCGCAGACACCCTGAAGGCCATGAAGAGAGTTAAGGGTGAGGGCGGCCGCGTTGTCGCGGTTACTAACGTAGTCGGCAGCACAAGTACGCGAATTGCGAATCAGACGACCTACACCAGGGCTGGTCCGGAGATAAGCGTTGCCGCTACGAAGACGTTTACGGCACAACTCATGGTATTTTATTGGCTGGCTATTTCCCAGATAAAAGAGGATATGCGGCGGCGTGCTGGGTTGCTGTCAGAACTGAGGTCGTTGCCTAGCAAGGTTCAGCAGGTGCTTGACGATGAAACGACCATCAAGGAGCACGCAAAATACCTCTCAAAATTCGAAAACGTTTTCTTCATCGGACGTGGCGTGAATTATCCTGTCGCCCTGGAAGGAGCGCTTAAGCTGAAAGAAGTGTCCTATATTCACGCTGAAGGTTATGCCGCCGGTGAAATAAAGCACGGCCCGTTTGCTTTACTCGGCTCCGAAACGCCGGTAATCGCAGTAGTAAGCCGGGATAACACTTATGAGTCCATGCTGACCAGTATTAAAGAGATCAAGGCAAGGAAATCGCCGGTAATAGCGGTTTCTGAAAGCGAAGATCATGACGTTGAAGACCTGGCTGATTTGCTGATCACCGTTCCTCATGTCGACCCGATTCTCTCACCGATAATTAATACCGTATCGCTGCAGTTGCTTGCCTATTACACCGCCCTGGAAAAAGGTTGTCCGATCGATTTCCCGCGTAATCTGGCGAAAAGCGTTACGGTAGAGTAAATTGCCTTTTGTTATTGCCCTGTTTCTTGACAATTATTAAGCAGGGCCATAACATCAGGGCAAAGTGGGCTGGCCGAAAGGCACCCTGGCAAACTCTTTGGAGGCAAAATCAAAGCGAAAAAAGAGTCAGTTCCTCCTGAGAGCAAGGGCGTGGACGTTTTACATGACAGAGCCGTCCGGCTTTTTAAGTTTCTGCGCGAATTAGCTCTTCTGAAGACAAAAATCGTCAGAGACTTATCCGAGTACGAAAAAGTAGTCTGGCTCAATGATGTTCCTGAGTATAAAAACTGCTTTTCAGTGCTTGGCCCAGAATCAGACAAACTCCCTGATTCTACGTGGATTCAAATCAGACAGTCTATCGAGCCAAAGAGACCTGCTATTCCAGATATCCTGAGAAAATGGCTTGAAGAAGATGTTATTGAGGACCCACATGCTGAGCCTCAACTGAAAGACAGAATAACTTTTAGTAGCTCTGTCTTCCAGGATGCCCCAACATTGTATAGTCAGGAACAAACGGAATTACTTACAGACCATCCGGAGGTTTTAAGGGAGTGGGAACGCTGGAAGCAAGATAATTGGCTTCCATGGGTAGAGGCTCATACCAATTGGGGTTCGGTTGATAAGGTATATTTCCAACTCTTTTCTATTCATCAACAATTGAAGAAACTTGGCGAACGATATGAGCTATTACTTGGTCTTGGACTTCTGACTTGGGAGACTCCGAATAACCAGGTAATAAAACGTCACGTTATTGTTGGTGAAGCCCAACTTTCTTTTGATCCTGACAGAGCTAAGTTCGAATTGCAGGCTCCTCCCGAAGGTGTGAAGCTTCATCTTGAGACTGACATGGTTGAACAAAGCTACTTGCCTTCACTGGAGCAACTGAAAGAATTGGAATCCTTGCTAGGTATGACCCAGGAGTCCCCGTGGAATAAAGAGGAGATTGA